>JAJZGG010000141.1 GCA_021804965.1 Acidobacteriota bacterium | reverse complement strand
GCCCACCTTCTGCCCGATGGGTCCGGCGATGGTGACACGGGAGGAGATTGCCGATCCACACCGGCTTCAGATTCAGCTTTCCATTCACGGCGAGATGCTGCAGGACTCGAATACCTCCGAGCTGATCTTTGGCATTCCGGAGCTGATTGCCTACATTTCCTCGCTGACGCCGCTGCTGCCCGGAGACGTGATCTCAACGGGCACGCCGAGCGGTGTGGGCTTTGCCCGCAAGCCGAAGCGCTGGCTGCGGGATGGGGATCAGGTGACGGTGTCCATTGAAGGACTGGGGACGCTGCGCAATCCTGTCTGCGCCGGCTGAGCAGCATGGACAGCCATCTCTCGCAGCAGATGCGTTCTAACGCGCGGGAACCTGATAGATGCGCGCTGCATTGCCGCCAAGAATTGCCGCCTGTTCCGACTGGGAGCAGGCGGCAATCATTTGCTGCACTGCCTGGAACCACTGGGCGTAATCGGCGGCCACGGTGCAGACCGGCCAGTCGGAGCCGAAGAGCAGCCGGGAGGGTCCGAAGGCCTCCAGCGCGATCTCCACGTAGGGGCGGAGGTCGTCGATGGACCAGCGATGGTAGTCGGCTTCCGTGACCATGCCGGAGAGCTTGCAGACCAGATGCGGCCTGCGGGCCAGTGCACGCAGATGGCTGGCCCATGGTTCCAGCTGCCCGGATGCGATGCGCGGCTTGGCCAGATGATCGAGGACGAAGATCTGGTTGGGATGCCGGTCAACGAGCTGAATTGCCTGCTCCATCTGGTGCTCGACGATGAGCAGATCGTAGACCAAAGGACGGCGGGCGGATGCGCAGTGCTGCATCTGCTGCAGACCGCGATGGAAGCTGGCATCCGCAAAGAAGGACAGCGGCTCGGCCTGGAGCACGTGGCGCAGGCCGCAGAGCGCCGGATGCGCGGCATAGTGCTCCAGCAGGCGGGGAAAATCGGGCGAGGCAAGCGGCAGCCAGCCGACGACGCCGCAGATTGAGTCGTTGGCATCGGCGTGAGCCAGCAGCCAGTCGGTCTCCTGCAGGGATTGCCGCGCCTGCACGGCGATGGTGGCATCCACGCCTGTGGAGCGCAGCAGCGGAGCCAGATCGGCGGGCAGAAAATCTCTGCGGATGCGGGCCATGGCGTCATCGATCCAGTCGAACTCTGCAGGCGTGTATTGCCAGAAGTGCTGATGGGCATCGATGCGCAGGCTGCGGGCGGGCGTTGCGCAACTGGATTCAGTGGGAGCGGCGAGCGGGCTGGGGCTGGTCGGAGTCATGCGTGCGGTCCAAGCGGAGCGGTGGTCATTGGAGCATCTGCAGAAACAGGCGTGGCCACCTTCCCGTATGATATTCTCGCCGGTCGGACGGTCCCATCCTGTTCCGCACCCACACCCCCATTCCGAGGATGAACCGCCATGCGATTCAGGCATTCTGTTGTCTTCCGCTTCCCTGCCCTGCTGGCTGTTGCCAGCCTTCTGCTGTGCCTGACGGCGCAGGCGCGCTCCCGCTGGACGGAGGCGGAGGCTGCGGCCTGGCAGGCCCACCAGCCGCCGATTCTGACGGGAGGAAATTTTCTGCCGTCCAATGCCATCAACCAGCTGGAGATGTGGCAGGCGGCGACCTTTGATCCGGTGACGATTGACCGGGAGATGGGCTTTGCCGAAGGCGTGGGCATGAAGACGATGCGCGTCTTTCTGCATGATCTGCTGTGGCAGCAGGATGCAGCCGGGATGAAGCAGCGCATGAACACCTTCCTGGCCATTGCCGCGCGGCACCATATCCGGCCTGTGTTTGTGCTGTTTGATTCCTGCTGGGACCCGGACCCGAAGCTGGGACCGCAGCGGCCGCCGATTCCCGGCGTGCACAACTCCGGATGGGTGCAAAGCCCGGGCAGAACCGCACTGATGGATCCGGCGCAGCAGCCGCGGCTGGAGGCCTACGTCAAGGGCGTCATCGGTGCCTTTGCACAGGATGATCGCATCCTGGCCTGGGACCTGTGGAACGAGCCGGACAATACGAACGGGCCGGAGTATCACTGGATGGAGCCGGCCGGTAAGGTCGCGCGCATTGAGCAGCTGCTGCCGCAGGTCTTTGCCTGGGCGCGGTCGGTTAATCCCAGCCAGCCGCTGACCAGCGGCGTGTGGCAGGGCGACTGGTCCAGCCTGCAGAAGATGAGCGCGATGGCGCGTATTCAGATCAGCGAATCGGACATTCTGAGCTTCCACAACTACGGCTGGCCGGAGGAGTTCAACCAGCGCGTGGATGAGCTGGAGCAGTTTCACCGGCCCATCCTGTGCACGGAATACATGGCACGCAGCGTAGGCAGCACCTTTGACACGATTCTGCCGGTTGTCTGGCGCAGGCATCTGGTGGGAGCGATCAACTGGGGACTGGTTGTGGGAAAAAGCCAGACCAATCTGCCGTGGGACTCCTGGCAGCGGCCGTATGTGCTGGAGCAGCCGCCGATCTGGTTCCACGATGTCTTCCATCCGGACGGCACACCGTATCGCGCACGCGAGGCAGCAATTCTGCGTGAGTATAACCATCGCAAACGAGAAGAGGGTAACCAGTGAAAGCGGTATACATTGCGGC
>JAJZGG010000140.1 GCA_021804965.1 Acidobacteriota bacterium | reverse complement strand
CGATGGCCATGGTTACCGAAGCTTGTCGCGCACCTCGGGCCGGATCAAGTACAGGAAGAACAGGAGATTCAGAAGGCCCTGCACCAGGGCCGGCGCGGCGTGTTGCGCGCCGAAGACCCACAGGTTGTAGCAGGCCAGCAGAAAGACCGCCGCCAGCGCCGCTGCCCATGCCCATCGCAGCAGCAGAAACAGTCCCGCGCTGGAGGTGAGAAAGGCCGCGGAAAGCAGGAGAAACAGCACAGGGTAGTGGCCGCCGGCGACGCCGAGAATAATCACGCCCGCGAGGAGCAGCAGATACAGACAGATGGCCGCAAGCCCCGGCAGCGGGAACAGCCTGCGCGGCGGTTGCGGCTCTTGTGCAGTGCGTGGCTGTGTTGGCTCGGTCATAGCGTGTGCAGGTAGGCGAGCAGATCCTGAAGGTCGCTGTCGCTGAGGGGCGTGGCCGGCATCATGGTGCGGCCGTGCAGAATCACGTAGGTCAGCCGCTCATCGGTGGGCGGCATGCCGGAGGGCATCGAAGGCTGTTTGGTGAGAGCCTGCAACCCGGGACCATGCAGAGAGCTGGTGCTGGTGGGATAGTGGCAGCGTGCGCAGTCGCGCTGAAAGACGGCAGAGCCTCGCGCTTCCTGCGCGGTCCACTGCGAGGCGGGCTTGGAGGGAGGCAACTGGCGGCAGCCTGCAAGCGCAGCCAGAGCGCCAACCGCGGCAACAAAAGGAAGAATGCGCATCTCGGTATCGATGATACCTGCCGGACCGCGCGCGGCGTTACTCGGCGGCAGCAATCGCTTCGCAGATGCGCTCGATTGCATGCGACTCCGCCTCACTGCCCGGCCGGTGGCCGTTGATCAGAATGGAAAACGCCAGCACCTTACCGCTGGAGGCGGTCAGATAACCGCTGAGCGCATTCGTCTCGTCAAGGGTACCGGTCTTTGCCCAGAGACGGCCTTTCAAGGGCGAGCTTTTGAAGCGGCCGGCCAGCGTGCCGTCCTCGCCCCCAATCGGAAGAGTGGCGCGCCAGGCGGTGCCCCATGCCTGCCGCGAGGCGTAGCCGAGCAACTGCGTAAAGGCGCGCGGCGTGATACGGTCCTCGGGGCTGATGCCCGAGCCGTCGTAGAAAAAGAAGTCGTCATCCTTCACGCCCGCCAGCAGCAGAAACTGGCGCGTGACGCGCGTCCCCTGTTCCAGGCTGCCGTCATTGCCAAACAGACGGCCCAGCATACGCAGCAACAGCTCGGCGTGCAGGTTCTCGCTCATCTTGTTGGTTACTGCGATGTCTTCGATCACCGGCACGGAGATGTGCGTGGCCAGCACGCGGCGGTCCTGCAGAGGCGCTGCGACGGTTGCGATGGCAAGCGGGGTAAGCTGCAACGGGCGGGCGCGCTCAGCGACAAAATCACCGTTGCCATTGGGCAGCCGGTGCGCTGCTGTAGCGGAGCCATCTACCTGTATGCCACGCGTCAAGAGCGCCTGCTTGAAGGCCGTGGCGGTAAAGCCCGCCGGATCATCCACGGCCAGCGATGCGTGAAAGCCCTTTGCCGGCACCGTGCCCCATGCTCGCACCAGAAGGCTGCCGGGTACGCGTGCGAGACCTGGGTGCGCGGCGGTGTTTTCCGCGGCCACTGTGACTGTGCTGTCCAGTGTGTAGTAGTCGCTGACGGGAGTCCATTCCGTGTCAAGCCCGCTGGGAGCAGAGGCATCCGCGCGCATGCGCAGCTCGATCGTGTTGTCGTTGAAGCTGAGCGCGGAGACCGGCGCGCCGTAGCCCCACTGCAGGTCATCCCATCCCCAGCCCGCGCCGTAGGGCTCGTCGAGAAAATAGCTGTCATCGCCCACCACATTGCCGGTCACGCTGCGCACACCGGCCTCCACTACCTGCTGCGCCAGCTTTTCGAGCGGAGTCATGGGCTGCGGTTCCGCTGTAGCCTCCGCAGGCGCTGCTTGCGCGGGGGTATTCGCCCCGGCCGGTTGAGTCACCGCGGACGCAGGTTCGCGATAGGGATACTGACGCGCGCTGATGGTGGGGTCGCCCGAGCCGAGCAGAATCAGGTCGCCATGCAAGGTTCCGCCTGCATCTACCTCCCCCGTGGCTACCACGTTGGTCGTCCAGGTCAGCGTCTCCACCGGCAGCAGCGCAAACGCGGCAGCGGTGGTCACCAGCTTGGCATTCGACGCGGGGGTAAACATCTTGTTGTCATTCAGCCCGTAGAGCGTCTTGCCGTCGAGCGTGGTCACACTGATGCCAAAGAGGGAGTGGCTCAGCGCGGGATCCGTAAGAATGGCGTCGATGCGCGAGGCCAGCGCACCGGAGCTTTCCGTTCTGGCGGATTTCTCAGCCGGGCGGCCGTGCCGGGCCTGAGCATGGAGATTCGGCAGAGTGCCAAGCAGCGGCATCAGCAGAAAAGCGGCGGCGCGGCGCATCCTCATCATGGCGGGAAGTGTAGCAGGTGGCCGCGCCCGTAGAATGCAAGTGGGAATCTCGATCCACCGATGCAGACGCAGATGTCCAATCCGGCTCGGACTCCAGCTTCATGGCGGCTGCGCAGCCGCACGCTTGAGCTGGGCCGGCGCACGCTGGTGATGGGTATCGTCAACATCACTCCCGA
>JAJZGG010000087.1 GCA_021804965.1 Acidobacteriota bacterium | reverse complement strand
GCCGAGCGCTGGCTGATCCCTCTGGCGGAGGCGGCACGGGAACTGTGGGCAACGCCACGGCGGGACAGCTGGGCTACTACGCGCCGACGGGCACAACGGTGAGCGGACTGGCGACGACGGGCACGGGAAGCGCGGTGCTGGCAACGAGCCCGACGATTGCAACGCCGACAGTGAGCGGAACGGGAAGCTTCACCGGCAACGTGAACCTGACGGACGGGGCGGATGCGGCGCAGACGTTGACGATCCAGCCGGGGAAGACGGCCGAGCAGAACGGGAGCGTGCAGTGGAACAGCTATACGGGCGCGGCGGCCTGGACGTGGAAGAAGGATAGCGGCAACGCGCTGCGGATGTCAGATGCGGCGAATGCGCTGGACCGGATGGTGGCCTATCCGAATGGGCAGACGGCGATCAATGCGGGGGCCGGAGCGAATGCGGTCGTGATCAACAACGGCAGCGGCAGCGGAACCGGGGGACTGATTGTCTACGAAGGCGGAGCCAACGCGAACACGGCGGCGATGACGGTGACCGCGGCGGGGAATGTCAACGTTGCAGGAACAGTGACAATGAATGCAGCTTTGATCGCCAACGGCGGAATCCACATCGGTCAGTCGGCGAACTACCAAACCGGAAGCGGCAATTATGCAACATCGACCACATGCAGCATGGGCGGAGGGCTTCAAAGCGAAGGTTTTTACTGGAACGGAAGTGCGAGTGCGCCGGACTCGATCCTTATCCAGCCAAGCTGCACGCCAGGAACCAATGGAGCCGAGAAGCTGACGGTGGCCAACAGCGGATCGAGCGGACCGTTCACCATGAATGTGGTCGGAGCATCGACGGCCCAGAGCTTTGCCGGAGGCGGGGCGATGGGCATGACGGCAGGAACTGCGGCCGGAAGCGGAGCGACGATTGGCTGCGCCAGCGGGCACGTGTGCGACGGGGTGAGCGGAACACTGACGCTGACCACGGGCACGGGCACGACGACGGGCAGCCTGGCGACGCTGAGCTTTCCGGAAGCACACACGGCGAGCGCCAACTGCATGGTGCAGGCGACGCTGGCCGGAAGCGGCACGGTGAACGCGCTGGAGTGGAGCGAGACGACCGGCGGGCTGACGCTGACGGCGGATGCGGCGCTGACGCCGGCGACCGGCTATACGGTGCGGTACTGGTGCGGCGGGCAGTAGAGCCGCTGCACCGGCTGAGTGCGGCTGCGGGAGCTGGCAGAGGCAGGAGCCGGCTGAAGACAGGGATGCAGGACAACCAAGGGAAGCGCGCGACAACCCGGGCAGGCGGGAGGCTGAGACGTGGCGGGACGTCTATGGCCGATGGGGCGGTTGTCGATGCGCAGAGGCGGGCGGGCGATGAAAGGCGGAACCAGAGCAGAGAGGGCGGCCAGAAGGGCCGAAGAAGCCGAAGAACGCGAGGCAGAGGAGCAGTGGCAACTCCGGCAGATCCGCGACCGGGAGGAGCTGCTGCAGGTGGGGGAGTTTCTGGATCGTCCGATGAAGGGGTTGAAGGGGGATACGCCGCTGATCCTGCTGGCGGGCAAGCTGCTGCAGGTGCGGGGCAAGGATGGAAGGCTGCATCCGCTGGTGCCGAATGCGGCGCAACGGGCCTTTGAACGACGGCGCGGTGCGGCCAATATTGTGCTGAAGGCGCGGCAGATGGGAATGACGACGTGGGTGGCCGGGCGCTTCCTGCTGAAGACGGTGACAAGGCCGGGAACGCTGACGCTGCTGGTGGCGCATACGCAGGATGCGGCGGAGGAGATTCTGCGGATTGTGCACCGGTTTGTGGAGCATTTGCCGAAGCAGCTGACGGAGGGAGTGCTGACGATGGATCGGCAGAATGTGCGGCAGATTGTGTTTCCGCGGATGGATGCCGAGTTTCGGGTGGTGAGCGCGTCGGATCGGAATGCGGGCCGGGGGATGACGGTGCAGAATCTGCACTGCTCGGAGGTCTCCCGCTGGCCGGGCGACGGGGCGGAGACGCTGGCCGGGCTGCGGGCATGCCTGGCACCGCGGGATGCGGAGCTGGTGCTGGAGTCGACGCCGAACGGAGCCAGCGGCTGCTTCTATGACGAGTGGATGCGGGCGGCGGAGACGGGCACGGTGCAGCACTTTTTTCCGTGGTGGCTGGAGCCGGGCTATCGGGCCGAGGCGGTGAGCGAGGAGAGCCTGACGGACGCGGAGTTGGAGCTGGTCGTGGAGCACGAGCTGGACATGGAACAGATCGGGTATCGGCGGCGGATGCTGGCGATGCAGGGACCGATGGCGCGGCAGGAGTTTGCCGAGGATCCGGAGCGGTGCTTTCTGGTGTCGGGCGAGATGTACTTTGACCAGGAGGCGGTGGAGCGACGACTGCAGGCGATGGGCGAGCCGACCTACCGGGAACGGAATGGGCGGCTGGAGATTTATCTGCCGCCGGTGGCGCAGCGGCGGTATCTGGTGGCGGTGGACCCGGCAGGCGGCGGCGCGGAGGGCGACTACTCGGTGGCCGAGGTGCTGGACCTGGAAAGCGGGATCCAGTGCGCGGAGTTTGCGGCACGCGTGGGCGGACTGGAGCTGGCACAACAGGTGGCGGCGCTGGCGCGACGGTACAACGAGGCTCCGGTGGTGGTGGAACGGAACAACCACGGGGCGGCGGTGATTGTGGCACTGGGGGAAAGCGTGGGCTACCACGAGCTGTGGGTGGCACGGGATGGACAGCCGGGATGGCTGACGACGACGCTGACGCGGCCGGCAAGCCTGGCACGGCTGGCAGCAGTGGTGATGGAGCACGCCGAGTGCCTGAACAGCCGCGGGCTGATGATGGAGTGTCGCAGCTTTGTGCGGCTGGCCAACGGGAATGTGGGCGCACGCAACGGCTGCCACGACGATCGCGTGATGGCAATGGCGATTGGACTGGCGGCACGGGAACAGATGCTGGGCGGGCGCGCCATGCAGCGGATGACACCGCTGCGCGCAGGCAACTATCGGCAGTCGGCCTAGGGCATTGCATACAGGCATTGCATGCAGCAGCAGCGCGGCTCTGGCCGCGCCATATGCGGAGGGCGCGGGTGGTTGTGGCGCTCCCGTTGGTCGCGGAGTGGGGTGGTGGTGGACGCTGGCGAAAGGCAACAGCAAAGGCGACAGCAAAAGAAGAAGCCGATGCCCTTCGGGGCATTGCATGCAGCAGCAGCGCGGCTCTGGCCGCGCCATATGCGGAGGGCGCGGGTGGTTGTGGCGCTCCCGTTGGTCGCGGGGTAGGGTGGTGGTGGACGCTGGCGAAAGGCAACAGCAAAGGCAGAAGCAACGGCGACGGATGGGGGTTGGGTGCCGAACGGGTAGAATCCGGATAGTATGCGGCGGGAGCCGGGTGGAAGGGCGCGCGGCGGGGGTGGGACGAGCTTGGCAGTGCAGGCGGTGCAGCAGATTCGACGGATGCGCGGCGGGGCGCAGGGGCAGCTGATGCTGGGCTCCGATGGGCGGCTGTATGTGGTGAAGTTTCGCAACAATCCGCAGCATGAGCGGGTGCTGGCCAACGAGATGCTGGCGACGCGGCTGGCGGCGGCGGTGGGGTTGACGGTTCCGGAGACCGAGGTGGTGGAGGTTTCCGCGTGGCTGGTGGAGCACTCGCCGGAGCTGCGGGTGGACCTGGGACGCAGGCAGGAGCCGTGCACGGCGGGGCTGAACTTTGGCGCGCGGTATGTGGGCGGGCTGATGCCGGGGCAGGTGATGGATTATCTGCCGGAGGAGCAGTTGGGCGAGGTGCGGAACCTGGCGGAGTTTGCCGGGATGCTGGCGCTGGACAAGTGGACGGGCAATGCCAATGGACGGCAGGCGGTGTTTACGCGGTCGGCGCGCGAGCGGCGGTATACGGCGGTCTTCATTGACCAGGGATTCTGCTTCCATGCCGGGGAGTGGAAGTTTGAGGATGCGCCGCTGCGCGGGGTGTATCCGCGGAATGCGGTCTATGGCAGGGTGACGGGCTGGGAGAGCTTTGAACCGTGGCTGAGCCGGATGGAGACGATGCCGGTGGAACGGATCTGGGATGCGGCGGCGGAGATTCCGCCGGAGTGGTACGGCGGGGCGATCGAGGAGATGGAACGGCTGGTGGAGACCCTGGAAAAACGCCGGGGAAGAATTCGGGAACTGGTGGAAGGGTTTGGAAAAACGGAACGAAGACCGTTTGCGGCCTGGGAGAAAATGCTGCCGGGAGCGAAAACGGCGCTACGATTGGGGCAGCAGTAGTCGGCATGCGGGCATTGGATGCAGGCATGGCATGCATCAGCAGCGCGGCTCACGCCGCGCCTTATGCGGCGGACGCGGGTGTTGGTGGCGCTTCCGTTGGTCGCGGTTGGGATGTGTGGTGGATGGAGGGAACAGCAGATTCCCTTCGGGAATGACAAAAGGGGAATGGCAGGAGCAGTGGTCGCGGCAAGAGCAGCGGCAAGGGCAATCGCAAAGGCAGACTGCCATTCTGAATGGGCAACGGAGTCTGCGTTTTTGGGGGACAATGGAGGGGGAAGGCTGACGGGAAATGAATCGCCGGATGGAATGTGAGTTTTCGCTGCTGCGGTATGTGCCGGACCCGGTGCGCAACGAGTTTGTGCATATCGGGGTGCTGCTGCGTGCGGGAATCACGGCTTCAGGGGCGCGACCGGTGTTGGGCCTGCGGTTTACGGCGGACTGGCGGCGGGTGCGGTGTCTCGATCCGGAGGCGGATACGGAGATGCTGGAGGCGATGGAGGCCGAGCTGCGGCGGCGGTTTGCCGAGGAGCCGGAGGGAAATCTGATGCACGTTCTGGAGGACTCGTTCTCCAACTGCGTGCAGGTGAGCGAGTCGCGGGCGTATCTGGCCGAGAGCGTGGAGGCGGGCATGGCGGAGCTGATGCGACTCTACGTGGAGCCGCAGCGACGCGAGCGCGTGAGCCGGGTGAGCGGGCGGGCGGCGATTCAGGCGGCGATGCGCACGGAGTTTGAGCGCGTGGGCGCCTGGGAGATGATGCGCAAGCGCATTGCGGCGGCCGAGTATACGCGGCCAGGGGATCCGCTGCGGCTGGATGCCGGGTATCGGGCGACGGGCGATGGAATGCGCGACCGCATCCGGATCTTCCACGCGGTGAGCCTGGAGCATCTGGGCGGCGTGGGCGGTGGCATGGGTGTGGAGATGGCCAAGGTGCTGGCCTTCTCGGCGGCCGGTCTGCGGGCCGGTGTGGAACGGGTGGAGAAGGCGGAGCTGGAACTGACGGCGGTGATTGAACCGTGGAGCCGGCTGGCAGCACGCGACGAAGGCGAACGCGAAGGCGCGTATCGCTTTGCCGTGGAGACGATGGAAGAGCACGCGATTCGCGTGCGGACGACGATGGACCTGGCCGCGATGGCCGAGACGGCAAGGATTGATCTCCGCCTCTAACCATTGCCATTGCATGGAGCCATTGCATGGAGCAGCAGCGCGGCTTTCGCCGCGCCATCGGTGGAGGACGGGGGCGTTTGTGGCGCTTCCGTTGGTCGCGTGGTGGGGTGGTGGTAAACGTGGGCGAAGGGCAACGGCAAAGGCAACAGCAGATTCCCTTCGGGGCATGGCATGCTGCAGCCGTTGCATGGAGCAGCAGCGCGGCTCACGCCGCGCCTTATGCAACGGTCACAGGCGTTTGTGGCGCTCGCGTTGGTCGCGTGGTGGAGTGGTGGTAAACGTGGGCGAAAGGCAACGGCAAAGGCAAAGACCGAAGCAAATTCCATTCGGAATTGACACACAGGGGAATGGCTGTCATGCGGATGTGGGGACGGTGGGGTTTGCGTTGAGATGCGATTGAGCGGTGGATGAGGCGGAAGTCTTCGCCGCGGGGATTGGGAAAATTTGTGGAAGTGAGACAGGCATGGCCAGCGGGCTGTGCCTGTTTTGTTTTGGGGCTGGGAAATCGACAGGGTGCGCACGGCGCGGGAAGGAAGGAAGACGTGAAGGCAGAGAAGGAAGAGCGGACGAGCTGGGTGCGTGCGATGTGGGAGGGCCTGAATCGCGAGAGTGGGCGTGGCACGGCGGCGGGCAGGAACAGTGACCGGAGCGGCAAGGGCAAGGCGGAGGGTGCTGAGCGCCGGACGATTGCGATGCCGACGATTGTTTCGCCGTATGGCTATGGCGCGGGGACGACGTCGGCGATGCCGAAGCCGACGCAGATGAATCTGCGGCGGTTTGCCGAGACGCCGGTGGTGCGGCGGGCGATGAACGTGATCAAGGACCGGATTGTGGCGATGGACTGGCAGATTCGGGTGCGGCGCGGGGCGCGCGAGGAGGAGATTGGCTATGCGCGGCGGAAGGTGCGGGCGCTGCGGCGGATGCTGGAGGAGCCGAATGAGTCGGACAGCTTTCGCACGCTGCTGGAGCAGGTGATTGAGGATGCGCTGACGGGCGGCTATGGGGCGATTGAGATGGAGCGGACGGGTGATCCGCAGCGGCCGGCGATGTTGTGGCCGGTGGATGGCTCGACGATTCGCGTGAATGCGCATTGGGATGGGGGCAGCGAGACGGCGCGCTATGAGCAGGTGCCGATGGGCCGCTCGGTGGAGGAAGGCATTCCGCTGCGCGACGATCAGCTGCTGTATCTGCGGATGAATCCGCGAAGCTTTTCGCCGTTTGGGCTGGGTCCGCTGGAGGTGGCGTTTGAGACGGTGAATGAGTTTCTGAGCGCGCATCGGTTTGCGGGCAAGCTGGCGGCGAATACGGTGGTGCAGTATGCGCTGTGGCTGAACGAGGCGACGCCGACGCAGCATGAGCGGATTATTCGCTGGTGGCAGGACGAGATTGAAGGCACGGGTCGTGTGCCGCTGATTGCCACCGAGCAGAAGCCGGAGGTGCTGCGGTTTGCCCAGGGCACGGACGCGGATATGCGGCTGCAGTGGCAGACGTTTCTGATCCGGCTGATTGCCGATGCCTTTGGGCTGCCGCCGCTGCTGCTGGGGCTGGAGGCGGACGTGAACCGCTCGACGGCCGCAGAGCTGACCGATGAGGCCTTCCGCTCGGCGATTGCGCCGCTGGCACGACGGATTGAGGAGCACCTGACGCGGGATGTCTTTGGCAAGTGCGTGGGCTGGCGGGAGTTTGAGTTTGTCTTCAACGACCTGAGCGCAGCCGATGCGCAGACGGAGCTGGCGATGCAGGTGCAACTGCTGCAGGCCGGCGTGCTGACGGTGAACGAGGTGCGCGCACTGCGCGGGCTGAGCGCACTGGACGATGGCGGCAAGGCTCCCTTGCAGGGAGCAGCAGCGTCCTAGCACTGCGTGGCATTGCATGCAGCGGACGCGGCCTTTGGCCGCCATACGTGGCTGATGAGGGTGCTGTGGTGCTCCCGTTGGTCGCGGATGGGATGGGTGGAGAACGTCTGCGAAAGGCAATGGAAAAGAATACGCAGATTCCCTTCGGTGCATTACATGCAGCGGACGCGCGGCTCTGGCCGCGCCGTCTGCTGAGGACGGGGCGGTTGCTGCGCTCTCGTTGGTCGCGTGGTGGGGTGGTGACGGACGCTGGCGAAATGCAACAGCAAAGGCAACGGCAACGGCAAAGGACGAAGCAGATTCCCTTCGGGAAGGACAAACAAAGGGGAGTGGTGGTTCGGGGGAATGAGGCGTTGGGTGGGTGGGAAATGCGAACAGGGATGGGGGAGGGGGAATGCAACTGGATGCAATGTCAGTGAAGATTCCACACGTGAAGGGGCATCCGAACCGGCTGCCGTTTGAGGGTGTGTTGACGGTGGTGGATGCGCCGAGCGACAAGGCGCCGTCGGGTGCGCGCGGGCATCGTGTGGTGTTGACGCGGGTGGCGGCTGAGGCGGCGCTGCCGAGCCTGCTGGGCATGGCGGTGGACTATCGGCCGGGATGGGATGGGCACGATGCGAAGCGGAAGATCGGGCTGATTACGGATGCCGATTTTGTGGGGCGAAAGCTGGTGGTGAAGGGCTATCTGTATGCGCGGGATTTTCCCGAGGCAGCCGATGCGATGCGCCGGGCCAAGCCGAATTCGATGGGCATGAGCTACGAGCTGGCCGATGCCCAGGTGGCGGATATGCGGGCGGAGATCTGGCGCCTGACGCGGGCAACCTTTACCGGAGCGGCGATTCTGCTGCGCGAGAAGGCGGCCTATCTGGGAACAAGCTTCCGGCTGGCAAGCTAGACATTCCGCAGGCCGGGCGGAACAGGACAACGAAAGGAGCAAGCAATGAAAGAGCAGACGATGGCAACCGCCTCGACCGAAGTGATGGAGCGACTGGAGGCAGCCGCAGCCACACTGGAGGCCGCACTGAACCGCATTGAGGAGCGACAGCTGAGCCTGACGGGCGAACTGGAGCGCATCTCGGCCACCGTGGAACACCACGGCGACGAGTCGCTGGCCGAGAGGCTGGCAGGCGCTGAACAGGAGATCGAACGGCTGCGCAACGAACTGGGTCGCATGGAGGCAGGACAGGCACGACCGAATCCCCTGCAGACACTGCGCCGCACCCTGCCGTCGTCCACGACGGAGATGCTGGCCAAGCACGGCATTGGCGAAGGCCAGGTGGAGATGGCCAAACTCGATGCCGCACTGAAGGGATTGAGCCTGGAACAGCGCATTGCGGTGAAAAGCCAACTACGCCGCGCCGGCTCCCTCTAACCACCATTGCATGGAGCAGCAGCGGCCTTCGGCCGCCACGGTCGGTTGTGGCGCTCCCTTTGGTCGCGGGTGGGGTTGGGTGGCGGACGCATGCGCGATGCGGCAGCGGATTCTCTTTGGGAAGTACAGGACAAAGGACAACTGCAAAAGCATGCGAAAGGCAGAAGCAGATTCTCTTTGGGAGGAACCACCCAGGAGATAACAACAGCAACGGCAACTGCGGTGGGAGCCGTGGTTGCCGTTGCGACAACATGTGGGTTTCGACTCACCGGGCCCGGAAGCGGGCGGAAAGAGCACTATGAACATCAGTTTTGCAGACATTCATGCGGCGGCCGACTACATCGGACCTGGAGCGATTGAAGTTCCCATGTACCAGACGGAGATCTTCGACATCTGTCGGCGGTCGAGTCCGTTTGGGCAGCGGATCAAGCAGGTTCCGGCGACGGGTCATCCGTCACGCTACTTTGAGGAGACGGCGATTCCCAGCGCGGGGACGGCGGCGTTTGTGAATCCGCGCGCGATTACGCCGACGGTCGTGAGTCCGACGCGCGTGGAGCGTTCGGTGCCGCTGAAGGCGCTGGTGGCGCAGATGAACTACAACCTCTTCGACGTGGAGCTGGGCAACCAGCAGCAGCAGTTTGCCTATCTGCAGGCCAAGGACCTGGCGGATACGGTGAGCGGGCTGATGGTGGCTCACGATGTGGCGCTGTGGAATGGCAATGACACCAGCCTGACGGCTCCGACGACGACCCAGTACATGGGCGCAGCGGCGCAGATTGTGGCCGGTGGCAACACGACGACGATCTCGACAACCTCTTCGATTGTGGATGGGCTGAAGAGCGCGGTGGCGCAGATGGTGGCCAACAATGGCTATCGCGTGCGGCCGACGGCGATCTATGCCAATCCGGTGCTGCTGGACCTGATCGATCGCGAGATGAAGACCGAGTTCAACGTGGTGCTGCGCACCGACGACATCACGGGCGGCGTGCGCGTGAAGATGCTGTCGACGCAGGCCGGCGACCTGCCGCTGATTCCGGACTGGAGCCTGGGCTATACGGGCACTCCTGGCTCGGGCACAGCAGTGCTGCCTGCCTACATCGTGACCGAGGACCTGATCGAGTATCACTGGCTGGGCGATCCGGCTCCCCGCATCTTCGAGCTTGGCCTGCCAAACTCACTCACCCTGCAGTATGTGGCGGTGAAGTTCGGCGGCGTGGTGGTGAAGGGCGCCAACTACGCCCACTACCAGGTGCTCGTCGACCGCTAAAGCATTGCATGCAGCAGCAGCGGCCTTTGGCCGCCATACGTGGCGGCCCGGGCTTCTGTTGCGCTCCCTTTGGTCGCGGGCATTGTATGCGGGCATTGCATGCAGCAGCAGCGCTCCTGTGGGAGCGCCACGATTGTTTGTGGCGCTCCCGCTGGTCGGCATTGCATGCAGCAGCAGCGCGGCTTTCGCCGCGCCATATGTGGCGGACTTTGCTTTTGTGGCGCTCCCGCTGGTCGCGTTGCGGGGTGGTGGCGGACGCTTGCAAATGCAACAGCAACGGCAAGAGCAAAGGAAGAAGCAGATTCCCTTCGGGAATGACAAACAAAGGGGAATGGTGGTTGTGGGATGACGGCTGTGGCAGCGGCTGAACATGGGCAACTGCAAGAGCAACAGCAACGGCAAGAGCAAGAGCAACAGCAACGGCAAGAGCAAGAGCAAGAGCAACGGCAAGAGCAAGAGCAACAGCAAGAGCAACAGCAAGTGCAACGGCAAAAGCAATAACTAGGGCGAAACGGTGCGGGGCGAAAGCCTGTGTTGGGTGAAACGCGGAAAGTGAGGGGTGATGGCGTATTTGTTGCCACAGGATTACACGAACTATGGGTTGCCGGCGGGGACGAGTGCGGACTGGGTGACGGCGGCGACGGCGCTGATCAACTCCTATTGCCGCAGGCCGGACATCAACGTGACGCAGTATACGGAGCGGTCACGGATTGTGAGCGGGTCGCAGACGGTGATGCTGAGTTATCTGCCGTTGGCGCCGCTGGCACCGGCGACGAGTCCGCTGGTTTCGATACGGGGCAAGTATGCGTGGCCGCGGCGCGGGGATTTGCCGGTGGTGCCGCTGCTGGATGCGGCGCTGGCGTTTTCTCTGCCTGGGGAGTGGTCGACGCTGGATCCGACGACGGTGGATTTTGACCCGAATACGGGGATTCTGACGCTGCCGTGGAATCTGATGGGTCTGCCGTTCAACGAGGTGGAAGTAACCTACACGGCGGGGCTGACGGTGATTGGCGACGACATCAAATCGGCGTGCGCGCAGATTGTGAGGAATGCGCAGGCACAGCCGTCGCTGAATGTGCAGCGGTCGAGGGTGGACACGATGTGGCTGCAGTACTTCGGCATGTCGCTGATGGACGAGACGGTGCAGACGATGCTGCGACCGTACATTGCAAAGAGACTGGGGTGAGGCGATGAGTGATACGGCATCCAGAAGCGGAACGGCAGCTCCCCAGATGCTGGCCGACGCGATTCTGCGCACGGTGGCGGGGACGACGGCGTATCTGCAGGTGACGGGCACGAATGCCGACACCGAGCAGAGCGAAGTGGGATTGGTGGCGAACAATTTTGTGCAGGTGGCGGTTTCTCCGGTGCTGATGCGGAAGCTGCCGCCAACCTGGCGCGAAGGCGATATGCCGCGCTGGGAGATGCTGATGTCGGCCACTAGCGTGCAGACGCAGGTGGCGTCGATGAACCTGACCTCGGCGCAGAGCCTGTTCTCGATGACGATGTCGGTGACGATGGCCGGACAAAGCTATGTGATCGAGTCCGTGGCAGCCAATGAGGCGATGGGCACGGTGTATGTCTATCGGCTGCTGGTACGCGAAGCCGGCACCGAAGCCCTCTA
>JAJZGG010000086.1 GCA_021804965.1 Acidobacteriota bacterium | reverse complement strand
AGCTTGAGAATCCGAGCAGCACGCTGCGCTGCGGAGGCATGCGGCAGGGCGCGCCGCCACAGCGCGGAGACCGCAGCCAGCGAAGGCCGGGTCCAGTCGAGAAACTTGACGTCGTGCTTCATCATGCGGTCGTCGCCACCAATCAGCAGGCACATGCGCCCGGCGTTGCTGCTGCAGCCCACATCCTTGAGCAGGGCGGCATAGTAGAGGCTGGACCGCTCCGAGGGGGTAAGCTGCAGCGCTTCCGCGATCCGCATCGCGTAGAGGCAGACGCGCTGCGCATGACCGGGAACGGCACCTTCAGTCAGATCGAGCGCATAGGAAAGCGCGGCCAGAATCTGGCGCCGGGGAATGCCGGAGCTATGGGTGGACGATGGAAAGTTCAGCATGGGAGCCATGGTTCCCTCATGAGATGTACGCACGCGACGCTGCATGTTCTATCGGCGGTGGTGAATGGAAGCTGTATTTCTTTGGTGCAATGGGAAAAATCTGGAAAAGGTGGAGTCTGGTCGAAAACGATCAGAAAGCAAGCGGCTGCTATTCTGTCCGGATACCGGAAGTGGGTCGGGGCCGGCAGCCTGAACTGCTATTCCGCGGGATGCAGGCAAGGGAAGGGGATAAGCGATGGAAATCAGGCGAATTGGCAGCCAGGCTTCGGCAGTCGGGCCGTCGGAGTGGTTTACCGGGCAGGTGCGCCTGGATGCCCTGATGCAGACGCCGGAGCCGGCGCGGGTGGGAATGGCGAGCGTCACCTTTGAGCCGGGAGCAAGGACGGCCTGGCACACGCATCCGCTTGGCCAGACGCTGATTGTGACGGCCGGCTGCGGCTGGGTGCAGCGTTCCGGGCAGGCCGTTGAGGAGATTCATCCCGGCGATGTGATCTGGTTTGCGCCCGGCGAACGGCACTGGCACGGTGCAACACCGACATCGGCAATGACGCATATCGCGGTGCAGGAGCGGCTGGATGGAAAATCCGTGGAGTGGGAGGAGCAGGTTTCTGATGCGGAATATCGAAGGGACTGACAGGATGCGCGTCTTTGCGCAGCGGCAGCCCCGGCTGGGGTGGGGTCGGAAGCTGCGGTTGACCGCCGGGCTGGTTCTGGCCGGGCAGGTTTTGGCAGGGCCGGTGCGGGCAGTGCTGGTTCTGGCAGTGCTGGTTCTGGCAGGGCTGGTGCTGATGGGGCCGTTGCTGGCCGTGCCGGTGTGGGCACAGGCTCCGGATGCCTCGCTTGCCGATCCGCCGAAGGTGGCTCCGCCGCCGCGCTCAATCGAGGATCTGAATCTGGTGGCTGCCGATGCCTCCATGCCGACCTTTGCCGACAGCTTTGTTCCGGTGAATTCGCGTTTCCGGCAGTCGATGTATCGGCATGGGATGACCCTGCGCCTGATTACGCAGCAGCAGTATTCGCAGAACACGATTGCCGCACCTGTCGCGCCGGATGCACAGACCTATATCGGCCAGTATCCGTTTGAAGACGCAATGCTGCAGCCGATTCTGGTTGCCGATTTGCGGCAGTTGCATCTGCATCGCACGCAGCTCTATGTGGGTGGCGTGTGGAACTGGGTGAGCTGGAATCCGGCAGGCCCAAAGTCTTTTCAACTTTGGAATCTGTACGCCTACAAGGCGTGGGGCCATGCAGCGGATGGTCCGCGGATGCAGACAAAGGCCGGGTACGTTTCGCTGAACCTGGAGTTTGTGGGTCTGTTTGTGGGCGGATCCACGGCGACCGGCGGGCAGGGCGTGTATGCGGTGCTGCCGTACGAAGTGGGCATGTCCTACTTTCCGCTGACGGCACCGGCCGTGCTTGCGCGGATTCAGGGGCCGGGACACAGCTATCTGAAGCTGGCCGCCCAGCGCAGCATCGATGCCGGCGGCGGACCCGCAGAAGTTGCGCGAAACGGGTCCGGATTGCGCTTCGATCCGCATGGCGACAAGGTGCTAGCCATCGGTGAGGCAGGCTACCTGCGCAATGCAACCAGAGAGTCGCATGAGGCTTGGCTGAGGACAGGATTCATGCGCAACTGGACGCCGTTTCGGAACCTGCTGACGAACCAGAAGCAGAGCGGAAATTATTGTGCGTATCTCCTGATGGATGCGCAGCTGAAGCAGACGAGCGAAGCGCATCCGGATCATGGAATCTATGCCGGAGCCTCCTTCATGACGGTTCCGGACACGCTGAATACCTATTCCCGATACTACGAGCTGCGCGCCTACAAGGAAGCCCCGTTTGAGAGCCGTCCCTCGGATCTGGTGTCAATCGTAGCCTCACACACAAGCTACAGCCGGCTGGAGACCAATCAGTTGCTGTCCTCGGGCAGGACGGCGTGGCGGAGCGGATCCACGCTGACGGCAAGCTACGCGCTGCACGCCTCCCCCGGGAACTTTCTGGGCTTCGGGTTGACGTATCTGCACGGGCCTGCCGTGACGCCGCGCTCACCCAGTGCGCTCACGTTTCTTGCTTCCTGGACGACCTATTTCTAGGGCATGGGAAGAGCCCCCATGGATGGATTCGAGGGCGGGCTGTGAGCGTGAATTGGGATCGGGGTGGTCTTGACCCGCCATGGGGCGGTTTGTATACTTAAATCTGCGACTGCGGGAGTAGCTCAGTGGTAGAGCATCGCCTTGCCAAGGCGAGGGTCGCGAGTTCAAATCTCGTCTCCCGCTCCATTTTGCCCTCCGGTGCCAGCCGGGTTGGCTACGGCGAAGTGGATCGAAACTCAGAAGAGTGAGCAAGCCCTGCCAAGGCGCGGTACCCAAGTGGTAAGGGAGAGGTCTGCAAAACCTTTATGCGTCGGTTCGATTCCGACTCGCGCCTCCAATTTCTTCTCCAAACAAAAATTCTGCTGTGCACTCTGCGTGCGTTCGGCCACGGTTTGCGCTCGTTGCATCGGGGATGGCTCTGACAGGCGGCCCTGCGGCATGTGAGGATGAAGACAGGTGCCATGGATCTGGTTTCGCTGTTACGTACGACATTTGGGTTTGCAGGATTCCGTGAAAATCAGGAAGCGGTGTGCCGGGCGGTGGCCCAGGGGCGCGATGCGCTGCTGGTGATGCCGACCGGTGCGGGCAAGAGTCTCTGTTATCAGATTCCGGCGCTGGCCCGCGGTGGGCCGGCATTGGTGGTGAGCCCGCTGATTGCACTGATGGATGACCAGTCGGCGCGGTTGACGGCGCATGGGCTGCGGGCGGCGCGCATCCACTCGGGGATCCCGCGGGAGCAGGCGCGGCAGGCCTGCCGGGAGTATCTGGACGGGACATTGCAGTTTCTGTTTCTGGCACCGGAGCGGCTGCGCGTACCCGGATTTCCGGAGATGCTGGCGCGGCGGACGCCTTCGCTGATTGCCGTCGATGAGGCGCATTGCATCTCCGGCTGGGGTCATGATTTTCGTCCGGACTATCGCACGTTGGGCGAGTGGCTGCCGATACTGCGGCCGGCGCCGATTCTGGCGCTGACGGCGACGGCGACTCCGCGCGTGCAGGCGGACATTGTGGCCCAGTTGCGGATGCAGGAGCCTGCGCTGTTTGTCCACGGCTTTCGGCGCACGAATCTGGCGCTGGAAGTGGTGGAGATGCCAAAGCCGGAGCGCAACGCATTCCTTGGCCGCTACCTGGCCGATGCCGGCACGCGGCCTGCGATTGTGTATGCGCCCTCGCGCAAGGCGGCCGAGGATCTGGCGGCTGAGCTGGGTCGCCGCTTTCCGGCCGCAGCCTATCATGCGGGTCTGGATCAGGCCGTGCGGGAGCGGGTGCAGCGCAGCTTTCTGGCCGGCGAGCTGGAGGTGGTGGTGGCGACGATTGCCTTCGGCATGGGAATCGACAAGGCCGATATTCGCACGGTGATGCACGCGGCGCTGCCGGGATCGGTGGAGGCGTATTCGCAGGAGATTGGCCGTGCGGGACGGGACGGGCGACCATCGCGGGCGATTCTGCTGCACAGCTATGCGGACCGCAAGATGCATGAGAGCTTCTTTGAGCGGGATTATCCCGAGGCGGAAGCGCTGGCACGCGTGGCACGGGTGCTGACGGAGGATTTTCAGCCACCGGAGCAGTTGTGGAGCCGCCTCAAAATGGATCCGGAGGTCTTTGGCCGCGCCGTGGACAAGCTGGCGGCTCAAGGTGCGGCCGGCTTCGACATGGAAGGCCAGGTGCGCGGTCTGTTGTCTTCCACCGAGGCCGGAAAATGGCGGGCTGGCTACGAGTCGCAGCGCATGCACCGGCGCGCGCAACTGGAGGGCATGGTGGCCTTTGCAGAGGCGACGCAGTGCCGGATGTCAGCCATGGTGCGGCACTTTGGAGACAGGGCAGGCGCGCCGTGCGGACAGTGCGACTTCTGCTCGCCGGAGACGGCAACGGCAGTGCCGTTCGCAGAGCCGGGTGCGGAGGATGTGCGGGCGCTGCGACGGATTCTGCGTGCCCTGCAGGAGAGCGGATCACGATCCGTGGGCAAGCTGCAGGCCGAATGCGGCGGCGGCGACCGGCGCGCCTTTGATGTGCTGCTGGATGGACTGGCACGTGCCGGACTGCTGACGCTGACAACCGAGATGTGGACCAATCCGGAAGGGCGCGAAGTGAGCTTTCGCAAGGCTTCGCTGACGCATGAGGGACGGAGCTGGTCGCAGCAGGATCCGCTGCCTGTGCTGCTGCGGGCAGGCGGCAGCGGAACCGACTCCGGCAGGAGTACGACGACGCGCGCGAAGAAGGCGCGTGTGCCAGCGGAGGCGAAGTCAAAAGCTGCTGCCGTGGACGAGAAGACGTGGACACCCGAGCAGACGGAGCTGGAGAACCGGTTGCGCACCTGGCGCAAACAGGAGGCAACGGCGGCCGGAAAGCCAGCCTTCTTCGTGCTGACGGATGCGGCGCTGCGCGGTGTGGTGGCGGCATCACCGCGCACGCTGGCCGAGGTGGCGACGGTTCACGGCATTGGCCCGATGAAGGTGGAGCAGTACGGCGCTGCCATTGTGTCCATCTGCCGAGGAGCCGCAGGGTAGCTGCCAGTTGCCTGCCTCAGAGCGCGCGGTCCAGGTGGACGTAGCCGCCGTCGACGTGCAGATGCTGGCCGGTGGTGTGGCTGGAGCGCGGCGATAGCAGAAAGACAACGGTGGCGGCGATCTCCTCCGGCGTGGTGAAGCGATGGCCGAGCGGGATGTTGCGTTCGATGGAGCGCAGCTTTTCCTCGGGCTCCGGGAAGCCGGCGATCCAGCTGCGATAGAGCGGTGTCATGACCTCAGCCGGAAGCACGGCGTTGACGCGGATTCCATAGGGCAGCAGCTCCACGGCCCACTCGCGGGTCAGCGCCAGTTGCGCACCCTTTGCGGCGGCGTAGCCGGAGGTGTTGCCCTGCCCGGTGAGTGCCACCTTGGAGGCGATGTTGACGATGGAGCCGTGGCTGAGCTTGAGCGCCGGCAGTGCGTAGTGTGCCAGCGCGTAATAGTGCATGAGGTTGGCGTGCAGCGAGGAGGCGAAGCGATCCGGGTCGCCGTGCTCCAGTCCGACGGAATCGTTGATGCCGGCGTTGTTCACCAGCCCGTCAATCCGCCCGCAGAGCTGCAGCGCATCCTCGACGGCAAGGCGACAGTCTTCGGGAGATTGCAGGTGCAGCAGGATGACTTCACAGCGATGGCCGGAGTCACGCAGCTCGGCGGCAAGCGCGCGCGCGGCGTCTTCATTGCGGTCGAGCAGGATGGGGATGGCACCTTCTGCAGCGCAGGCGCGGGAGATGGCGGCACCGATGCCGGCGGCACCGCCGCTGATGAGAATGGCTTTGTCCTGTAGTTCGAGATGCATGCGATGTGCTCCGGTGGCGCGTAGGGAAATGCTGCGATGCAGTGATTCCAGATGACTGCGGTTCAGGCGGACTCCAGCAGGATGTTGGCGTACTGGATGGTGTCGGCGGTGCGGATGATGCCGATGGTCGAGGGGATGCGCTGGCGGAATTGGCTGTGCGGCTCGAAGGTAAGCGGGATTCCGGTCAGGGCACCGGCAAATTGCCGGCGGGTCCCGGTGGAGTTGGCCGCTTCAAATTCGGAGGCCATGAAGGCGGCACCGATCTTGAAGTTGCTGCGGATGGCGGCCAGCACATCGAGCACGCGCGGGATGTCATCGACCAGGGTGATGTCGATGGTTTCGACCTGTGGCCAGAAGGGAAAACCACGGTCGGCGATCAGCAGCGTGTTGGTGTGGCGCACGCGGCAGAGCAGGGATTGGATGTGGGGATTCAGAATGCCGTGAATCAGCATGGATGACAAACCTCAATGCGTGGGAACGATGCCGGAAGAGCCAGACTCGGGAACATGCAGGCGCTGGTCGAGCAGGCAGTAGACGAAGAGAAACAGGTAGGCAAGGCAGGGCACCAGGTAGGCCGGAGCCAGCGTGGTGGTGGACTGCGTGACCAGACCCATGAGCAGCGTGAGCACGGCTCCGCCGACGATGGACATGACGATGGCCGAGCCTGCCAGCTTGGTGAGCGGACCCAGACCCCGCAGACCGCGGACAAAGATCGTGGGGTACATCAGGGACATGAAGAAGCTGCTGACGAGCAGCGCGATGGCGCCCGTCCAGCCCGGAGCCAGAACGCCGAGCGCAGCCAGCAGCAGGTTGGTGCCGGCGTAGAGCGTCATCAGGTGCATGGGCTGGACGAAGCGCATGAGCCAGGCGGAGACGAAGCGTCCCAATCCGAAGGCAACCAGTGCGGCGGTGAGCAGATAGCCGGCGGACTTCTCCGGCAGGTGCGTGTACTCGATGAGATAGGGAATGAAGTAGCTCCAGGTGCCGACCTGCGCGCCGACGTAGGCAAACTGGGCTGCGACGGCCAGCAGGAAGTGGGGAGCGCGCAGCAGGGATGCCGGGGAGTTCCAGCCAGTGGGCTGCAGCGGCACGTCCTGGCGGGACTCCAGCGCAACGGCCGGGAAGCGCGTGACGGCGAAGAGCAGCAGCATCAGAAACGTGACCACGCTGAGCACCAGATAGGGGCGCACAACGCGCAGCGTCTCCATGTGCAGATAGGCCGTGTAGGCATGGCGGGCGCGCAGCAGCGCCGTTTGTGCCGGTGTGAGCTCAATGCCGGAGAAGATGAAGACCGTGCCGGCCAGCACGCCGCTGATGGCTCCCAGTGGATTGAAGGCCTGCGCAAGATTCAGGCGGCGGGCTGCCGTCTCCGGCGAGCCAAGCTGGGCGATGAAGGGATTGGCCGCTGTTTCCAGGAAGGACAGGCCGGCAGCGATGATGAACAGCGCGGTGAGAAAGAGCGAAAAGCGGTTGACCAGCGCAGCCGGCCAGAAGAGAAAGCAGCCCAGCGAAAACAGGGCCAGACCGACCAGAAATCCCGACTTGTAGCCGAAGCGGCGCATGAGCAGTGCGGCAGGAATGGCCAGCACGAAGTAGCCGAGATAAAAGGCGAACTGGACCAGCCCGGCATCGAGGCGGGTGAGTACGAAGGACTTCATGAACTGGCGAATGAGAACGTCGTTCATGTTATTGGGAATGCCCCAGAGGAAGAAGAGCGTGGTGGTAAGGGCAAAGAGCAGCCAGCGGCCGGAAGGCACCAGCGCCGGATGCTGCGCGGGGCCCGTTGCAGGGCCCGGTGCGGCGTGGGTGGAAGTGGCGGAAGTCTTCATCGGGTGGCCTGGCAATCGTCGAGCGTGAGCACGATCTTGGTGAATGCGCCGGGATCCTGCTGCCAGCGCTCGAAGATGGCAGGCGCCTGGGACAGCGGCACGATGCAGCCAATGGCTGCCTGCAGCGGAAAGCGGCGCTGGGCCAGCATCGCGATGACGGCTCGGAAGTCCTCCGGCAGCGCGTTGCGCGAACCCCGGATGTCCAGCTCCTTCTGGACGAAGAGGCGCGTTTCATAACTGACCGGTTGCTTGGCGTAGCCGATGTAGACGACGCGTCCGGCAAAGGCGACCAGCTCGACGGCGGCGCGGAAGGTCTCCGGCGTGCCGATGGCTTCGATGACGACGCCGGGCCCGTGTCCGCCGGTCAGGCTGCGGATCTGCTCGGCGAGCGCTTGTGCCGCCGGGGCCGCCGGGTCGGCATCGGGAACAAGCGTGTGGGTGGCACCGGCCTGCCTGGCTACGGCCAGGCGGTCGGGATTGCGATCAACGGCAAGGACGGTGGCACCACGCATCGCCGCAGCAGCCACCGCACCCAGGCCCACGCCGCCGGCACCCAGGATCAGCACGCTGTCGGACGCGGTAACCTGTGCGCGGGCGACGGCGTGGAAGCCCACGGTGAGCGGCTCCACCAGGACCAGCTCCTCCAGCGTGAGGCTGGGGTTGGCCAGCGTGGCGGGAAAGAGGCGTTCGACGGGAATGGCAACCAGCTCCGCCAGCGCGCCCTCGCGCTGCACGCCCAGTGTCTGGTTGAACTGGCAGGCGTTGGTGCGGCCGGCCAGGCAGGCCGAGCAGTGTCCGCAGTGCGTATAGGGGGAGAGCGTGACATCCATGCCGACCGACAGGGTCCGGGCAAGCGTCTCCGGCATGGATGCAGGCAGGCTCAGGATGGTGGCGGCAATCTCATGGCCGGGCACGCGGGGATAGGTGACCAGCGGATTGAGGCCGCGAAAGCTGTTCAGATCCGAGCCGCAAAGGCCGACCCGTCGCACGCGCAGGAGTGCTTCGCCGGGCTGCGGGATGGGATCGGGAATCTGGGCGAGCACGGCACGGCCTGGTTCAGGGAGGACTAAAGCTTGCATGCGACCTCGCGCAGAACGGATGTGGGAGCGATGGCGGCGGGAGTATGGAACGGACGGCGGAGTATTGGTTTCATGGCAATGCGCAGAGAGTACAGACAGGAGCTGATCTCCGGGTTTGACCAATATATGTTACAGGTATCGTTAAAGTCACTACCTTTCGGATTTGCTGCCAAGAATGCCAGCGGCGGATGCGAGGGAACGGTCGGGATTGGTGGCGTGCGAGGGGTTGGGCAGGACGGTGGAAGCCGAGTCCAGCTTCTGGTCTGTATAGTGGGTTCGAGATGACGGTACGAATGAAAGACATTGCGAAGGATCTGGGGTTGTCTGTGGTGACGATCTCAAAAGTGCTGCGAAACCACCCGGATATCGCCGAGGAGACACGGGAGCGCGTGTTGAAGCGGGTCAAGGAGCTGGACTACCAGCCGAACCTGATGGCGCGCAGTCTGGTGACGGGACGCAGCTACCTGATTGGACTGGTGGTGCCGTCGCTGCTGCATCCGTTTTTTGCTGAAGTTGCCGTGGCGCTGTCTGCCGAGGTGGGCAAGCGGGGTTACTCGCTGCTGCTGGCCTCCTCCGACGAGCAGCCGGAGGTGGAGGCGCGGGAGATTCAGCAGATGCTGGCCCGGCATCTGGATGCGATGGTGATTGCCTCCTGTGCCGAGGATGCGCAGGTGCTGGAGCGCCTGGAGCGCAGCAATGCCGAGTATGTGCTGATTGATCGCACCCTTGCGGGGGCAACGGGAAACTTTGTGGGCACCGATGATTACGCCGCAGGAAGAATGGCGACCGAGCACCTGATTGCGCAGGGTTGCCGCCGGATTGCCCACATTCGCGGGCCGCGCGTGGCCACCGGCGAGGCGCGCCTGAAGGGGTATCGCGATGCCCTGGAGGCGCACGGGCTGGAGTTTCGGGAGGATTGGGTGACCATGAGCGAGCGGGTGGACAACGACGCTACGCAACATGGAGCCGAGGCGATGCGTCGTCTGCTGGCGGGAGCGGAGCGCCCGGATGGTCTGTTTGCCTTCAACGATCCACTGGCCATTGGTGCCATGCAGGCGGCGCTGGATGCCGGGCTGCGGATCCCGGAGGATGTGGCTGTGATCGGTTCCGGCAACCTGCATTTTGATCCGCTGCTGCGTGTGCCCCTGTCTTCCATCGATCAGCAGAGCGCCGAGATTGGACGCCAGACCGCGATGATCCTGATGGAGCGCATTGAGTCGAAGGTGAAGCCGCCGGCCCGTCAGGTGATTCTGGAGCCCAGGCTGATGCCTCGCGCCTCCTCGCTGCGACGCTGACAGGCTCGTCCCTGGCAGGAATGTCCCGGAAGGGGTGTCCGGCAGGGATGGACTGCTGGCTGAGCCTTTTGCGCAGAGAAAAGGGCGAATCTGGATTCGTCTTTGAGTCCGCATTGTGGTTCATGCCAAATTCGTCTCTGGGGCTGCATCGGATGCACGTGCCGATGCAATGGCGGAATGGAATGTCAGCCAGTTTGCCAGCGGCGACGAGATTTTCCTTGACGCAGGTCAAGGTTCCGTTATGATGAGACAAATTTAACCAGAATTTCCCCTGCCGTTCACGAACCGCTCGAATGGTACTGCACTCCAACGGTGATCGCAGGGTAACCCGTCCGAAATCTTTTGCATTTTTTCCCCGGTCTTCTGTTCCCAGGAAATTGTCCCGTCGTCTCTGCGATGCGATGTCCAGCATCCGCAGACTTTTTTCTCTCTTGATACAGCCCGCCGTCGGCACCTTTCAAATCTTTTCTTATCGCCGGGGTCGGGTGGCTCATCGATAAAGGAGGAGTGATGCGTGGAGTGTGTGTGCCCGGTGCTTGGAGCCGGTGTGGTGCAGTTCTACTGTTGGTCGTGTTGTTTGCAGCATGGCCTGCCTATGCGCAGACGTTTCGAGGCGGCATCAATGGCACGGTGACCGACTCGTCGGGCGCAGCTGTTCCGAACGCGAAGATCACGGCCGTGGCGGTGGCAACCTCGGTGGCTCTGGAGACGGTTTCCTCGGCTGCGGGCGAATTTTCCTTCAACGATCTGCCGCAGGGTATTTACAACGTCAAGGCGGAGGCGCCGGGCTTCGACATCAAGCAGGTGAACGGCGTGCAGGTGCTGGCAGGCAAGGTGTACACGCTGCCTCTCAAACTGAGCGTTGCCCAGGCAGCCACGACGGTGGAAGTGGCTGCCAACGCGCTGACTCTGGACACAACCAGTGAGGTGCAGACGACGACCCTCGATGGACAATCGCTGCAGGATGTTCCGCTGAATGGTCGCGATTTTACGCAGCTTCTGGGTACCTCGGTCTCGTTTGCCGGATACAACAACTCCGGTTCGGTGAACGGCATGCGGAACAATCAGCTGAACTACACCATTGACGGCACCGACAACAACGACCTTTACCTGAATGTGAATGCCGTCAATCAGGGAAGCATCAGCGGCATCGCGGGTGTTGTCTATCCGGTGGAGGCGCTCGACGAGTACTCGCTGCAGACGACGGGCAACAGTGAGGCAGGTCGCAGCCCGGGCGGCAACCTGAACATCTCGACAAAATCCGGTACCAATGCGTTTCATGGGGATGCCTACTACTACAACCGCAATGAAGCACTCGCCGTTGTATCGCCGTTTGCCACTCCCGGAGCGCCGGAGCAGCCGTTGCGTAACCAGAACTTTGGCGGTTCGCTGGGCGGCCCCATCTGGCGCGATCACACCTTTTTCTTCCTTACGTATGAGGAACAAAAGTTTCTGATCGGCTTGTCCAATACGACAACGGAGCCTTCCCCCGCCTATCAGGCATTGGCGCTGGCGGAATTGAACAAATATGCAGTCAATCCCAGCCAGGTCTCCCAGAATATTCTGGCGCAGCTGTGGGAGCCGAC
>JAJZGG010000139.1 GCA_021804965.1 Acidobacteriota bacterium | reverse complement strand
TGTAGCGGTCATAGATGTCGCCGTGGTCGCCCAGCGGCACGCGGAAGGCAAAGCGGTCATAGATGCCGTAGTGGTCCACCTTGCGCACGTCGTAGTTGACGCCGGTGGCGCGCAGCATCACGCCGGTCACACCGGCATTGACGGCCAGGTCCGGCTTCAGCACGCCGACGCCCTGCGCACGGGCCATCAGAATCTCATTGCCGGTCAGCAGCGCCTCCATCTCATCCACAAACCGGGGCAGCTCGGCCACCAGCCGGCTCACGCGGCCGATCCACCCTTCCGGAAGATCGACGCGGCAACCGCCGAAGCGCATGTAGTTGCACATCATGCGCGAGCCGCTCAGCTCCTCAAACAGATCGAGAATCTTTTCGCGCTCGCGGAAGGCGTACATCAGCGGCGTGCCGCTGGCGCCCATCTCCTGCATCAGAAAGCCGATGGCGCTGGCGTGATTCTGAACCCGGGTAAGCTCGGCGGTAATCACGCGAATATATTCGGCGCGCTCGGGAACCTCCAGACCAGCCAGCTTTTCCACCGCCAGCGCATAGGCCCAGTTGTTGGTCATCGAGCAGAAGTAATCCAGCCGGTCGGTGTACGGCATGGAGGCCAGATAGGTGGTTTTCTCGGCAATTTTCTCGTGGTTGCGATGCAGATAGCCGAAGACCGGCTTCAGGCGCACGACACGCTCTCCATCCAGCGCCACATCCATGCGAAAGACGCCGTGGGTGGAGGGATGGTGCGGCCCCATGGCCACTTCCAGCAGCTCGTTTTCCGCATCCACCTCAATGACCGGAGGCAGGTAGGAATGGATCGCCGATGTGCTCATTGCGCACCTCCCTGGGCTGCCCGATGCGCCTCTGCCCGCTTGAGTACCTCATCGTGCGGCGTCGGCTCATACTCGTAATCGTCCGGGTCCACGTAATCGCGGCGCATCGGATGATCCTCGAACTCGTCCCACATCAGCAGGCGGCGCAGATCGCGATGGCCGCGGAAGACGATGCCGTAGAGGTCAAAGATCTCCCGTTCCTGGAACTCGGCCGAGCGCCAGACCGGGGTGAGAGATGGCAGTTCGGTGCGGTCGGTGCGATTCTCCGTGCGCATGCGCAGCACCAGCGGCGGATGGGGATCGGTCGGGCCCATCTTCATGGAATACAGGTGATAGACGGCCTCCAGAAAGCCCGGTTCCACGCGCTTGACGGTCTGCTCGACCGTCTCCTCCACTTCCTGCTCGACGCCGTCCACTTCCTTCTTCACGGTGCGCGTCGTCTTCACTTTTTCCGCCACTTCCCGGTCCAGCCAGTCCACGCCGGTGGCATTGGAACAGTAGTCATAGCCGGCCTGCTCGCGCAGATAAACGGCCACGCGAAGGGCATCGGCGGCGGCCACCTGCAGCGCATGCTGGGCTGAAGGGCTGGGATTGAGCACCAGCGAAACCTGAACGCCCGGCAGGGCTTGCTGCAGCTCAGGCAACAGTTCCTCGGCGGTCTTCATGCATTCTCTCCGGCATCGGCGGCGGGGGCAGGCAGCGGCCAGACCAGCCGGTTAACGGGCGGCTGCAGGTCATGGGCTGCCGGCACGGGCACGGGAAACTCGCCCTGCGCATCGGCGTCCAGATGGCGCGGGCGCGTTTCGCCGGTCAGCGGCTGAGCCTCAATCTTCTTCTGCAGCGTCATGAAGGCGTGAATCAGCGCCTCCGGCCGCGGCGGGCAGCCCGGAATGTGCACATCGACAGGAATGTAGCGGTCAATGCCCTTCAGCACGTTGTAGCCCTGCTTGAAGGGTCCGCCGGAGATGGCGCAGGCACCCATGGCAATCACGTAGCGCGGCTCGGCCATCTGGTTATAGAGCCGGACCACCTGCGGGGCCATCTTCTTGGTCACCGTGCCGGAGATGATCATCAGGTCCGCCTGGCGCGGCGAAGGACGAAAGACCTCTGCGCCGAAGCGGGCCAGATCGTAGCGCGCCATGGTGGTGGCAATCATTTCAATGGCGCAGCAGGCAAGCCCGAACTGCATGGGCCAGACCGAGTTCCGACGACCCCAGTTGTAGAGTTCGTTGAGCGTCGTGACAAAAACGCCCTGCTTGCCGAGTTCAATCTTGAGATCTGGCTCCACAGCCATGGATCCCCCCTTCTGCCACAGTTGGTCCCTGTTGCCTTATGCCCAGGTCAGCACACCCTTGGCCCATGCCCAGGCCAGTCCCTCTGCCAGCAGCAGAACAAAGACCAGCATCGCCAGGCAGGCCCCTGCGCCCAGCCCCGTGAAGGCAACCGCAAACGGAAGCAGGAAGACAGCTTCCACATCAAAGACCAGAAAGATGATGGCGTAAAGATAGTAGCCGGAGCGGAACTGCACCCAGGCATCGCCCCGGGACTCGAGGCCACACTCGTAGATCGCGTTTTTGATGGCATTGGGCTTGGGCGGCGAGACCCACAGCGCCCAGAGCCGCGCCAGAAGCAGCGGAGCAAGGGCAAATCCCAATGCGGCCAGAAATAGAATCAGGACCGGCGCATACATGGACATCATGACGTTTGCAGCCTCCCCAGGGCGGAATCCACGGCTTTCGGTCAGTGGCTGAGGCTTCCAAACACCCGGAATGGACTGTTCCGGAATCGCACTTCAGACAGACCTTTTCGCGCTTCATCGTAAA
>JAJZGG010000085.1 GCA_021804965.1 Acidobacteriota bacterium | reverse complement strand
GCGCAGCGCCGAGCAGCACAGGACGGAGCTGCACAGGACAGAGCCGCGCAGGACGGAGCGGGACAATGACCGCTCCGGATGCAATGACCGCACCCGAGGCAACGACTGCGCAGGCCAACCCCGCAACAGGCGCCGCCCCGCTCATCCGCGTCATTGGCGGCGGGCTGGCCGGTCCGGAGGCCGCGCTGACCGCGGCGCGCATGGGCTGCCGCGTCGATCTCTTTGAGATGCGTCGCGAGGAGGGTGGACGGCAGGTGCTGACCCCGGCGCACCAGACCACGGACTTTGGCGAGCTGGTCTGCTCCAACTCCCTCAAGAGCGAATCGCCGAACACCGCGCCCTGGCTGCTGAAGCAGGAGATGCGGCGGCTGGGCTCGCATCTGCTGGCGCTGGCCGATGCCGCGGCCGTTCCCGCCGGTCACGCGCTGGCCGTCGACCGGGTCGAGTTCTCCCGGCGCATTGCCGAGGCGATTGCCGCCGAGCCGCGGATTCGCGTGGTGCGCGAAGAGGTGACCACGCTGGAGCCGGCCGGCTATGCCGCCACCGTGGTGGCCACCGGACCACTGACCTCCGACGCGTTGAGCGCCGAGATTGCCCGGCTGACCGGCAGCGAGCACCTGGCCTTCTATGATTCGATCTCGCCGATCGTCGAGGCCGATTCCATTGACCGCGACCGGGTCTACCTGGCCGCGCGCTGGGACAAGGGCACAGCCGATTACATCAACTGCCCGATGACGCGCGAGGAGTACGACGTCTTTCTGGCCGCGCTGCTGGCCGCCGAACCGGCCGAGACGCGGGACTGGGAGTCAACCAGCTACTTTGAAGGCTGCCTGCCGATCGAGGTGCTGGCGCGGCGCGGGCCGGATACGCTGCGCTTTGGACCCATGAAGCCGGTGGGCCTGCGCGATCCGCGCACCGGCAAAACGCCCTGGGCCGTGGTGCAGTTGCGGCAGGAGAATCTCCGCGCCGACAGCTACAACCTGGTCGGCTTTCAGAACCACCTGAAGTTCGGCGAACAGGCGCGGGTGCTGCGCCTGATTCCCGGCCTGGAAAACGCAAAGTTCCTGCGCTACGGGCAGATTCATCGCAACACCTACCTCTGCTCGCCGCGCCTGCTGGATGGCTGCCTGCGGATGCGGACGCGTCCGGATCTGCTCTTTGCCGGGCAGATCTCCGGCGTGGAGGGATACACCGAGTCGATGGCCTCCGGGCTGCTGGCCGGCATCTACGCCGCCGTGCTGGCACAGGGTGGCCAGCCGCAGCCGGTGCCGCGTGCCTCGGCGCTGGGCTCGCTCACGCATTACATCACCCATGCCGACGCGGAGGACTTCCAGCCGGCCAACATCACCTTTGACCTGCTGCCGCATCTGGACGAGGAAACCCGCCGCCGCGTGCGGGACAAGAAGGAACGCCACCGGATGGTCTGCGAGCAGGCGCTGGCGGCGCTCGAAGTCTGGCGCAGCACGGAACTGGCCGACTGGCGAAGCACGGAACTGGCCGACTGGCGCAGCGAGTAGATGGCCGACTGGCGCAGCAACGAAAAGGCAGCCCGCAGCGTCACTCCGTAGCTCTTTGCAACGCCGTGTGCGCCCTAATGCGGCGCCCGCAGCAGCAGCAGGCCCACGACGAACAGTGCCGCATAGAGCGCCTGCTGAAAGGCCTGTCCGCGCAGTTTGCCGTTGAGGAAGCGGCCCAGCAGCAGCGCCGGCACCAGCGCCGGCAGGCTGAGCAGATACAGATGCGAGACGGTCGGCGTCCACAGGCCGGTCACGTGGTAGCCGAAGGCAACCATCAGGCTGGCTGGCAGAAAGTAGGCCTGCAGCGTGGCCCGGAAGTGCTGCGCCGTCCAGCGCCGCAGCGAGCCGTAGAGCACCAGCGGCGGGCCGTTCATGCCGCAGGCTCCGCCCAGAATGCCGGCAAACAGCCCGCAGGCGGCCATCCAGCGCCAGCTGTCCTGCTGCAGCTGCCAGCGGTCGCGCAGCAGCAGCGATGCCAGGCTGTAGAGCAGCAGAAAAACGGCCAGCACCGTACGGATCTCCGCCGCAGTGGCGAACTTCAGCAGCAGCAGACCCAGCGGAGTGCCGAGGGCGCTGGCCAGCAGCAATCCTCCGGCGCTGCGCAGGTGAATCCTGCGCCAGTCCTGCGCCACAACCACGGCGGCAACAGTGATGGAAAGCAGCACGGCCAGCGGAGCCGCCTGCCGCACCGGCATGCTCAAGGCCAGCAGCGGAACGGCGATCAGCGCCTCGCCAAAGCCGAAGGTGGAGCGGATGAGCGTGGCCACAAAGACGATGCCGAGCGTGATCGCCGTGGTCACGTCGAAGGTCGGGGTCATGTTCAGGATCAAGCTGTCTGCCTCTCCGGCCGGACCAGCGGCCGCATTCGCGGCCTGCCGCGGGCCGTGCAGGGGAAATGCCTAGCGGCCGAACTTCTGCCGTCCGCCCATCAGTCCGGCCATCCCGCCGCGCATCATCTGCTTGGCCATGCCGCCCTTGCCCATCTGCTTGAATATCTTGCTCATCTGCGCATGCTGGCGCAGCAGCTGGTTCACGTCCTGCACGGTGGTGCCGGAGCCGGCTGCAATGCGCTTGCGACGCGAGCCGTTGATCAGGTCGGAGTTGCGGCGCTCCTTCGGCGTCATCGAGTTGATGATCGCCTCCAGCCGCACAAACTGCCGCTCATCCACGCTCTTGCTGGCCTGCTGTAGCCCGGCAAAGGGACCGACCGAGGGCAGCATCTTCAGGATCGATTCCATCGAGCCGAGTTTCTTGATCTGGCGCAGCTGCTCGCGAAAATCCTCCAGCGTGAAGCCGTCGCCGAGCAGCGCCTTCTTGGCCAGCTCCTCGCTCTTGCGGCGGTCCAGCGAGCCTTCGGCCTTTTCCAGCAGCGTCATCATGTCGCCCATGCCCAGGATGCGCCCCGTCATGCGGTCGGGATGGAACGGCTCAAAGGCATCGGGCTTTTCGCCCACGCCGATAAACTTGATCGGCTGGCCGGTCACGTGGCGAATCGACAGCGCCGCACCACCGCGCGAGTCACCGTCCATCTTGGTCAGCACCACGCCGGTGATGCTCAGGCGGCGATGGAACTCGTTGGCCGAGTTGACGGCGTCCTGGCCGGTCATGGCGTCGGCGACGAAGAGAATCTCCTGCGGGTCCAGCTGCTTCTTCAGCCGCTCCATCTCCTGCATCAACTGCTCGTCAATGGCCAGTCGTCCGGCGGTGTCCACGATCAGCGTGTCGCAGCCCAGAATCATCGCCTCGCGACGAGCCTCCTTGGCCAGCCGCTCGACCAGCGGAGATCCGGGATCCTCGCCGCGCGTGTCGCCCTCGTAGAGCCGCGCGTCGATCGATTTGGCCACCACCTTGAGCTGCTCGCGGGCCGCCGGGCGATAGACGTCCACCGAGACCAGCATCGGCCGATGTCCACCCTTTTTCAGCCACATTGCCAGCTTGCCGCTGGTGGTCGTCTTGCCCGAACCCTGCAGCCCGGCCATCAGGATCACTGTCGGCGGCTTGGAGGCAAATTTGAACCGCGCCGTATCCCGGCCCAGCAGCTCCACCAGCTCGTCGTGGACGATCTTGATCACCTGCTCGGTCGGCGACAGCGCCGTCAGCACCGACTGGCCCACAGCCTTGGCGCGAATCTGCGCAATCAGCTCCTGCACAACGTTCAGGTTCACGTCGGCTTCGAGCAGCGCCGTGCGGATCTCGCCCAGCGCCTCGACGATGTTCTCTTCGGTGAGCACGCCCTGGCCCCGCAGGTGCTTGAAGGCGCGCTGCAACTTCTCTGTCAAATTCTCAAACATGGCAGTTTCAGTGTATCGTGCCACCGGCTGCGCCGCCCGCGCCGCAGCCTACTGCAGCGGATCGACGAGGAACTGCTCCAGTTTGCCGTCCGGGTAGGTGTACGTGCTCAGCGAAAGCCGGCGCGTGGGGTACTCGATCAGGAAGCTGCGGAAGGTCATGCCGCCGCGCAGCTCGCTGTGGGTCTGGTGGAAGCGCAGCGGCTCGCCCAGCGGCGCCAGGCTGGTGGCAAAGTCCTCGACCGTCTGCGCGGAGAAATACGCGTTCAGGTTGGGCGACAGCTGCGAGCGGTCGATCTGCCCGTGCTGCAGGCTGCGATACATGGCCAGCGTCTGCTGCTCGACCGGGGTCAGCGAGCTGGTGCCGGTCAGCACGTCGGCCACCAGCCGGGCAACCTCGGAGGCTCCGCCGGCCATGTGGTTGGTCACCGCAGCCACGGCGATCTGCTGGTCGGGTAGCACCAGATTGTCCGAGACGAATCCGGTCACCTCGCCGGAGTGCTCCAGCGCAAGATGGCCGCCACGATGGCTGACCTCGATGCCGAGGCCGTAGCCGGTGTCCGAGCCGTCGTTCAGGCGCACGGCGGTGAACATCTGCTGGTAGCTGGCCGGCTCCAGCAGCGAGCGATGGATCAGACTCTGATCCCAGAGGGCAAGGTCGTGCGGCGTCATGGCCAGCTCGCCGGCGGCAAACATCCAGCCGCGGCCCTCGTGCGGAGCCACGCGCAGCGGACCCAGTGCGGCGCGAACGTAGGGCGTGGCGTCGGCGTGGGTCAGGCTGGTCTCATCGGAGTCCCAGACCGAGCGCATCCCGAGCGGGTGAAAGATGTTCTGCGTCAGGAACTGCATCAGCGGCTGGCCGGTGATCGTTTCCACAATGCGCCCGGCGATCACGTAGTTCGTGTTCGAGTACTGCCACTGGGTGCCGGGGGCAAAGTCGAGCGGCTTCCTGGCCCAGCGGTCCAGGATGGCCTGCGCCGTGGTGGGCTGCTCCATCGGCTGCATCAGGTAGTCCTCCGGCCAGTAGTCCTGGTAGCCGGAGGTGTGGCTCAGCACCTGCCGGATCGTGACCTTGTCGCCTTCGGTCAGGCCGGGAATGTATTTGCCCACCGGGTCGCTGAGGTGCAGCCGTCCCTGCTGGCGCAGAATCAGGATCGCCGCCGCCGTGAACTGCTTCGAGATGGAGCCGATCGAGTAGCGCATGGCAGCGGTGGCCGGAACGGCAGGCTCCAGCTGCGCCATCCCGTAGGCATGGGTGTAGACCAGCTGGCCGTGATCGACCACGGCAATCGAGACGGAGGGAAATCCCCGCTCGGCCATAACGGCACGGGCCACGCCATCGATGCGCGCAGTGACCGCCGGCGGCAGCGTGTCCACGGCCATGCCAGGCAAACCGGGCGCCGCAGCGCTGCCGGGCACAGCGGCGCTGGCTGGCACGGCAGCAACGGCCAGCATCGGCAGCATGCAGCAGTAGACCAGCGGCAGAATGCCGTGGCGACGGGGTGCGGGCGGGTGCGGGATCTGCTTCCTGCTTGCTTCGGTCATGCGTTCCTCGATTTTCCGTTCTTGAGTCAATGTGTACCGTGATGGCAGCAGGGTATCCAGACCAACCCGGTCCGGTCCAGCCTGCGGCTTGAGTTTGCCCGTCAGAGCGTGGCCGCCGCGACCGCCGCAGCCCTGCCCCGACGATAAAGGATGACACCCAGCAGGTTCAGCAGCAGCGCCGCTCCGCCCACCTTGGCGGCAAAGAGCCAGCTGTTGTTCACGTCCAGAATCGGCGCCAGCGCCAGCACCGTGGCCAGCACCGTGATGCCCAGGCCGCTCACCGCGCAGAGGCGAATCCACAGGCTGGCCCGGGGCAGGTCTTGGTTTGGGCTGCGGGATCGACCGCTGAGCAGCGGCACGGCAAACATCGCGCAGTAATAGATGCCGAACAGCAGCTGGCCGGAGGAGATCAGCACCTGAAAGGCCTCTTCATGGCCGGAGCTGAGCGTGGCCGCCAGCGCAGCGGCCATGGCCACGGCCACAATCACCCACAGGCTGCGCACCGGCGTGCCAAAGCGCGGGCTCAGCCGCGTGAACCACTCCGGCAGCAGGCGATCCCATCCGGCCACCATCGGCAGGCGGCTGGTCTCGGCCGTGATGGTGGTGAACGAGCAGAAGGTGAAGCTGGCCAGTGCCAGGATCAGCACGCGGCCCAGCCAGAGTCCCGTCCCCTGGCCAAAGGCCGCGGCCAGTGCCTGCGGAATCGAGCCTGCCAGGTCGATCTGCCCGGCCGGAATGTAGCTCAGCATCGAGCTGGTCATCAGGAAGTAAATGGCCGCAATGGCCGGCGCGGCCACCCAGGCAGAGATCACAATGGCGCGGCCGGCGTTACGGGTTTCTCCCGCAAAGACGGCAATCTGCTCCAGCCCGCTGAAGGCGTTGAAGGCCACGCGCGTGTAGAGGTTCAGCGTCAGCAGCGTGAAGACCGGCAGCCCCAGCGCAAACGGCGGCTGCGGGTTCACATGCGGGTGCTGCAGGGTGGCCGTGGGGTGCCAGAAGAGCAGCAGCACAAAGGTCAGCGTCAGCAGCACCATCATCAGCGTGCCAAAGTGGCCCACCCACTTGCCATAGTGGAAGCCGACCACGTTGATGCCCAGCACCGCACCCAGCAGCAGCACGTCCAGCGCAATGGTCCAGCCGCGGCTGGAGGCCAGCCAGGCCATGCGCGGACCCATCGCATAGCTCAGGCTGGTGATGGTCTGGATGCCCAGCTCCGAGACGGTGAAGATGGCGTAGAGCGCATAGTTCCACGCGCTCAGGAATCCGGCCAGCGGACCAATCGCCGCCCGCGTCCACTGGTAGACGCCACCCTCCAGCGGCCACACCCGCGCGCACCAGGTGACCACCCAGACCTGCGGCAGAAAGAACAGCAGAATCCCGAAGAGCCAGATCCACGGATGCGTCGAGCCTTCCCTCGCCGCAATCGCCGACCAGTTCACGCCCACAACCAGCACAATCTGCATCGGAACCAGATCGCGCAGCCGCAGTTCACGCCGCAGGCCATGCGTGCCGGAGCTGGAAGTGGCAGCGGAATTGCCTGCGGACATGGCTTTCACTCTATCGCAGCCCCTGCCGCAGCAGCGAGCAGAATCGGCTCCCGGCAGGTTTTCTGCCTCCGTCCTGCATTTCGTGAACTCGGCAGCGGGAATCTGCGATAGGCTGAGGGGTCAGGGTGCGCGCCCCATAGATACAGCAGCCACCGTCAGCGCGCATGGAATGGAGGCCGGATGGAACGGCTCATCGAAGGGCACAAGCACTTCCGCGAAGATATCTTTCCGCAGCGCAGGGATCAGTTTCACCTGCTGGCCGAGTCGCAGGCACCGCGCTGGCTCTTCATCACCTGCTCGGACTCGCGCATCGTCCCGGACCTGATCCTGCAGACCGGTCCCGGCGACCTCTTCATCGCCCGCAACGCCGGCAACATCATCCCGGTTGAGACCGTCGAGGACGGGGCCACGGCCACCATCGAATACGCCGTCGAGGTGCTGCACGTGCGCCACGCCATCGTCTGCGGCCACTCCGACTGCGGCGCGCTGAAGGCCGCGCTGAACCGGCCCGACCCGCAACTGATGCCGCTGGCCAGCCGCTGGCTCGGCCACGTTGACGAAGCCTTCCACTACAAGCCGCAACCGGATCCAGCCGACGGGGAACACGCCGACCTGGCGGCACTCATCCGCGGCAACGTGATTGCCCAGCTGGAAAACCTGAAGCGGCAGCCCTCGGTGGCACGCGCCATGGCCGCCGGAACCCTCTCCGCCCATGGCTGGTACTACGACATACTGCGCGGCTCGATCGAGGAGTTTGCCGGCGGGCGCTTCGTGCCGCTGCTGGAGCTGCCCAAGGTGGAATAAAAATAAAACAGCAGCACTTGAAAACACGAAATAAATATCGTATATTGAATGAGGAACAGTCCTGCGCAACCAGCGCGACAAGGAGTCCTCTGCATGTCCTCAGTCCTCGAGCCGATTTTTGAAGGCGCCAACAGCGGCGCACGTGGAGTGGCCACGCCCATCACCGTGGCACCCGGAGACGGCATTGGTCCGGAGATCACCGAAGCGGTCCTGCAGATTCTGCAGGCCGCCGGAGCGCAGATTGCGCCCGAGTTCGTCGAGGTCGGCGAGCGCGTCTACCGCTCGGGCAACACCTCCGGAATTCCCGAAGAGGCCTGGGCCTCGATCGACCGCACCGGCGTGCTGCTGAAGGGCCCCATCACCACCCCGCAGGGCGGCGGCTACAAATCCCTGAACGTGACCATGCGCAAGACGCTGGGCCTCTACGCGAACGTGCGCCCCTGCCGCTCCTGGAAGCCGGTCGTCTCCTCGCGCCACCCGGATATGGACGTCGTCATCATCCGCGAAAACGAGGAGGATCTCTACGCCGGCATTGAGCACCGCCAGACCGAGGACGTGGCGCAGTGCCTCAAGCTGATCACCCGCAAAGGCTCCGAGCGCATCATCCGCTACGCCTTTGAGTACGCGCGCACCCAGAACCGGCAGCGCGTCACCTGCATGGTCAAGGACAACATCATGAAGATCACCGACGGACTCTTCCATCGGGTCTTCGAAGAGGTGGCCGCCGAGTATCCGCAGATCGAGACCAACGTGCAGATCATCGACTTCGGCATGGCCAACTTTGTCCACCGGCCGGAGAGCTACGACGTCATCGTGCTGCCCAACCTCTACGGCGACATCCTCTCCGACGTGGCCGCACAGATGACCGGCTCGGTCGGCATGGGCGGATCGATCAACATCGGCAACGGCGGCGCACTCTTTGAGGCGATCCACGGCTCCGCACCGGATCTGGCCCGCAACGTGGCCAACCCCTCCGGCCTGCTGCTGGCCGGCGTCGAGATGCTGCGCCACATCGGGCAGCATGACGTGGCCGCGCGCGTGATGAACGCCTGGCTGGCCACGCTCGAGGACGGCGTCCACACCGTCGATATCGCCAGCAAACAGACGCAGCAGAAGGTGGGCACACGCGAGTTTGCCGCCGCCGTCATCGCCCGCCTGGGCCGCGTGCCGGAGTCCTTCACCGCAGCCGAGGCCACCGCGGCCGCCGAGCCCATGCGCCTGCCCCACACCCACGAAACCGTGGTTGAGGCGGCAGAGAAGAAGCTCGTCGGGGTCGATGTCTTCGTCGACTGGCGGCAGGGCAGCACCGAACAGCTGGCCGCAGCACTCCAGGCCGCCACTCCGGCCAACGGGCTGAAGCTGGTCATGATCACCAACCGCGGCGTGAAGGTGTGGCCGCAGGGCAACCCCAAGACGCTCTGCACCGACCACTGGCGCTGCCGCTTCCAGGGTGAGGACGTCTCGCACACCCAGGTGGTGGCACTGCTGGGTGCGGTGGCCGCAGCGGGTCTGGACTTCATCAAGACCGAGCACCTCTACACCTTCGATGGCCAGGCCGGCTACTCGCTGGGCCAGGGCCAGTAAACCCGTCCGGGCAGGAATCCCAGCCCGGCCGCCGGGCAACCGAAAAAAAGGCCGCAGTCCGGATCGGGACTGCGGCCTTTCTCGTGTTCTCGCGACTGCCTCGCGTACGGGGGGCAATCTCTCCCGGAGAGCGCAGGAAATGACTGGTTGACAGACTGGTTGTTTCGTGACAACCTGCGATCAGGAGGCCAGCCATGTCCACCGAAATTGGCGCCTTTGAGGCCAAGACAAAGTTTTCCGAGATTCTGCGCAAAGTGAGCCAGGGCGAGCGGTTCACCGTCACCCTACGCGGGCGCGTCGTGGCCGTGATTGCCCCGCCGGAGAGCGGATTGCCGCCGGTTCCGCCCGAGGTGCTGGACCGGCTGCAACACCCCCGGATTCATGGGGTTGGAGCGGCGGAGATTCGCGCCGCCATCGAGGAGGGCCGCCGGTGAGCCTGGTGCTCGATGCTTCCATGGCCCTGGCCTGGCTACTGGCCCGCGCCGAGGCCGATGAGGCCGCACTCGCCGTCGAAGCGCTGGCGCTGGTTGCACAGCAGGGTGCCGAAGTCCCGTCCCTCTGGTTTCTGGAGATTGCCAACATCCTGCTGGTGCTGGAGTGTGCCCGACGCGTCGGCAACCGCGATGCCGAGGTCTTTCTGGGCGACCTGGGTCGGCTGGCAATTCGGCAGGATGCCGCGCCCGTCGGCGCTCGACAGGCGGAGATTCTTACCCTGGCCCGCACCCATGGTTTGACGGCCTATGATGCCTGCTATCTGGAGCTGGCCCTGCGCACCGGATCCACACTGGCCACCTTTGACCGCAGGCTGGCCGCAGCCTGTCGTCAGGCCGGAGTGCCGGTTCTGGGTGATGCGGGATTGCCGGGCCTGGCGTGAGGATGGACTCCGCCCGCTCTGCGATGGAAATACTCAAGAATCCTTGACAATAAGTCACTCATCTATCACACTGGAAACTGTACGAACACTCGCAGGACAGGTGGGGGACCATGGCAAAGATTATTGGAATTGATCTGGGAACAACGAATTCTTGCGTCGCAGTGCTGGAGGGCGGCGAACCAAAGGTGATTGCCAACGAGGAAGGCGCGCGCACCACGCCGTCGATTGTGGCCTTTTCCAAGAGCGGCGAGCGGCTGGTCGGTCAGGTGGCCAAGCGCCAGGCGATCACCAACCCGGAGAACACGATCTTTTCGATCAAGCGCTTCATGGGCCGTCGCTACGACGAAGTGAACGACGAGATGAAGATGGTGCCCTACAAGGTCGTCCAGCAGGGCGACCACGTCGCCGTCGTCGCGCAGGGCAAGGAGTACACCGCGCCTGAGGTTTCGGCGATGATCCTGCAGAAGTTGAAGAAGGCTGCCGAGGCCTATCTGGGCGAGACCGTCACCGAGGCGGTCATCACCGTTCCGGCCTACTTCAACGACGCGCAGCGCCAGGCCACCAAGGACGCCGGACGCATTGCCGGTCTGGACGTGAAGCGCATTGTGAACGAGCCCACCGCCGCCGCGCTGGCCTATGGGCTGGACAAGAAGAAGGACGAAACCATTGCCGTCTACGACTTCGGTGGCGGCACCTTTGACATCTCGATTCTCGAGGTGGGCGAAGGCGTGATCGAGGTCAAGTCGACCAACGGCGACACCCATCTGGGCGGCGACAACCTGGACCAGCGGATCGTCGAGTGGCTGATTGCCGAGTTCAAGGCGGAGGAGGGTCTGGACCTGAGCTCGAAGGGCAACGAGATGGCGCTGCAGCGGCTGAAGGACGCCGCCGAAAAGGCCAAGATTGAGCTCTCCACCACGATGGAAACGGAGATCAACCTGCCGTTCATCACCGCCGATGCCACCGGCCCCAAGCACCTGGTGCGCAAGCTGACGCGCTCCAAGCTCGAGCAGCTCGTTGAGGATCTGCTGCAGCGTTCGCTGGAGCCGACCCGCAAGGCGCTCTCCGATGCCGGAGTCAGTGCCAGCCAGATCGACGAAGTGGTGCTCGTGGGCGGACAGACCCGCATGCCGCGCATTCAGCATCTGGTCAAGGAGCTCTTCGGCAAGGAGCCGCATCGCGGCGTCAATCCCGATGAGGTGGTGGCCGTGGGTGCGGCGGTGCAGGCCGGCGTGCTGGCAGGCGACGTCAAGGACCTGCTGCTGCTGGACGTGACCCCGCTGACCCTGGCGATTGAAACGCTGGGCGGCGTGGCCACGCCGATGATCCCGCGCAACACCACGATCCCCACGCGGAAGACCGAAACCTTCTCGACGGCCGCCGACAGCCAGACCGAGGTTGAGGTGCACGTGCTGCAGGGCGAGCGCCCGATGGCGGCGCAGAACCGCACGCTGGGCAAGTTCAAGCTGGCCGGGATTCCTCCGGCGCCGCGCGGCGTGCCGCAGATCGAGGTCACCTTTGACATCGACGCAAACG
>JAJZGG010000138.1 GCA_021804965.1 Acidobacteriota bacterium | reverse complement strand
CTCGTCGCCTTCATTCATCGCGAAAGCTACTACAACCGCGACAAGGAAGAAGACCCCGACCGCAACAAGGCCGAGATCATCATCGCCAAGCAGCGCAACGGCCCCACCGGAACCGTAAACCTGGCCTTCCTCAGCCAGTTCACGCGCTTCGAGGATCTGGACACCCAGCACGAGCAGTACTGAGCCGGCACAATCGCATTTCGGCCCATCGGCTGCCCGTTGTTTCGTTGCGGCCCGCAGCGTCGGGCTGCTTCAGGCGGTCAGCAACATCTCCAGCGCCTTGCGGGCATACTGCAGGCAGCCGCGCGCCTCATCCTCGGCAATCAGCCCCTGATGCACGGCCCGCTTGCCAATGTCGTTCACCAGGTTGGCCAGCCGCGGAAACTCCGGATCAATCCCCGTCGCCTTCAGGTTGTTGTTCATCTCGTGCAGCAGATTGCCCAGCGTCGGCGCGTTCCGATACCGGGACTGGATCTGCCGTCGCAGCGGCTCCGGCAGCCGCTGCCGGATTGCCTCCTCCAGCACGGACCGGCACATCACCGCGCAGGCCGTGAACAGCGCAAAGAAGTAGCAGCGCGTCGCCTCGTCCAGATAGCGGTCCGCCTCATCGGAGGCCGACTGCTCCACCACGCATTCGCGAAGGTGCTGGGCCCGCGCCACGGCCGGCTCGATCAGGTCAATCATCTCGGCGGCCATGGCCGCCCGCAGCAGGTCGCCCTGCTGGGCATCCAGCGCCAGTTGGATCGCCTGCCAGGCCGGTGCATCCCCGCGCATTCCTGCCTGCTGGGTGCGCGTCAGCAGGGTCAGCCGCTGCCGCGCATGCTGCACAAACCCCTGCTGCATCTCCCGCGCCAGCTGCTCCCACTCCCCGGCAAACCGCTCCGGATCGGCCTGCTGCCGGTGCCACAGCTCCTCAAACACCACGGCCGGCAGCACGCTGCGCAGCTGCTCAAAGCGCCCGGCGCGCGCCAGCTCGGCAATGGCCATGGAAAACTCGCGTCCCGGCGCATGCTCGCCGGCCATCGCAAGCAGCAGCGTCCGCAGCCGCTCCACCTCGATTCCCGTCCTGCCTGCGCTGGCTTCCATCCCGATCACATTCCCAGTCTAGCCACCGCGTACCGGCCTGCGACCCTTGCCCTACAGGAACTTCGCCGCCGCCGTGCAGGAGTGAAACCGCGCCGGCACGGAAGCCGGAATCGGAATCTCCTCGCGCGCGCTACCGCAAGCTCAGCACCAGATCGATCTCGATCCGCACATCCTTCGGCAACCGGCTCACCTCCACGGTCGTCCGTGCCGGCGGCGTCATTCCATCGGCGGCCAGATACTGCGCATAGATCGCATTCATCGCTGCAAAATCGGCAAAGTCCCGCAGAAACACCGTCGCCTTCACGGCATCGGCCAGGCTTCCGCCGGCGGCCTCGGCAATGGCCTTCAGGTTTTCCAGCACGCGCGTCGTCTGCGCCTCAATGCCACCCTCGACCACCTGCTGCGTCGCCGGGTCCAGCGGAATCTGCCCGGAGGCAAACAGCAGATCTCCTGCCCGAATCGCCTGCGCATACGGTCCAATCGCCGCCGGTGCCTTGTCCGTGCTCACCACCGTCTTCTGCATCTGTCTGTCCTCGTGGGAATTGCCCCATCCTTCTGCCCTCATTCTACCCGTGGCCTGTCTCCGCCAGCCGCAGCCGGCAGGCGCCTTTGCGCACGCTGCGGAACAATTTTTCCGCGCATCGCGTACTCTGTTGCATGCGGCGCAATCGCCGCCAAGTGCCGCATCGGCAGGAGGCTCTCATGTCCACAGGCCCATCCCGGTTTCTTTCCCTTGCTGCGTTGCTCTGTCTGGCAGCCCTGCCCGGCTGCCGCGTCCAGAGCAATGACAGCGGAAAGCACGACAACGTCAAGATCGACACCCCCTTCGGCGGCCTGCACGTCAACACCAACAAGACCACCGCCGCCGACATCGGTCTGCCCATCTATCCCGGTGCCACCCCCGTCAACGACGACGGCGACAACCAGTCCGCCGACGTGCACATGGGCTTCGGTCAGTGGCAGCTTCGCGTCAAGACCGCGCACTACTTCAGCCCGGACACCACCGCCAAGGTGGAAGGCTTTTACCAGAACGCCCTCAAGCGCTACGGTGACGTGCTCACATGCCAGGACGGTCAGCCCGTCGGCACGCCGGTCAAAACCGCCGAAGGACTCACCTGTAAGGACGGCAACGCATCCGGCAACAAGGATCAGGGCATTGTCCGCGTGGATTCCAACGACCACACCCTGGTTCTCAAGGCCGGCTCGCAGCACCATCAGCATCTGGTCACGCTGGACGCCCAGAAATCCGGCCGCTCCGGCACCAACTTCGGACTCGTCGTGCTCGATCTGCCCGGCAGCAACAACCAGACCGACTAGGGCCTGTTCCCAGAAGCCGGAATAGGTCATGCCCGGATTTTCATCCGGCATCGGCCTGTTCCGCCCTGTCGCGGTGGTATGCTTGCGCTGGAGTGATCCCAGATCCGCAATCCCCCGCTTCAGGAGAACGTCGCATGACCAACTATCGCTCGCTCACAATTCCGGCAGCCCTTGTGCTTTCGCTGCTGCTGCCCGTCGCCGGCTGCAAGTCCAAATCCACCACGGCCGCCGCCGGCACCACAGGCGCGGCTGCTGCCGGTGCCACGGCAAATCAGGCCAACGGAGCCGCACCCGGCTCTCCT
>JAJZGG010000014.1 GCA_021804965.1 Acidobacteriota bacterium | reverse complement strand
ATACTCCGCAGCCGAGTGCGCTGTTTGGGAATCCCTGGGGGATTCGCGCGGAGTGGCGCATTGGCGGCGAAGGGACGTGGGACTACCTGACGGTGGATCCGGTTGCCGAGCAGCTTTATATTGCGCATGGGCCGCAGGTGCAGATTGTGGATCTGCACACGGGTGAGCGGCTGGCCACGGTCTCCGGATTGGGCGAGGCGCGGCATGTGGTGCTGGATCCCGGTGGCGCGTATGCGTTTGTGAGCGATGCGCGTGCGGCGCAGGTGCGCGTGCTGGACCGGCGGACGCTGGAACTGGTGGCCAGCGTGCCGACCGGGCCCACGCCGCGGGCGCTGGTCTACGAGCCGGTGACGCAGCTGGTCTTTGCGATTTGTGCGGCGCCGGTGGCGGCGACGACCGAGATTCCGGCGAACCCACGGGCTGGCTCGCATGCTGCGCGCAACCATCCTCCGGTTCACTCAACGGTGACGGTGATAGACGCGCGCAACTGGAAGCTGCTGGGGGATTTTCAGGTCTCGGGGCGGCTGGGTTTTGGACAGGCGGATGGCAGCGGGAGCGTGTTCATGACGGTGGAGGATCGCCGCTCGGTGCTGCGCTTTGATGCGGCGACGATTGCGCGGCAGCTGCGCGGAGCCGCTGCGGGACACGCGCCTGCTCCGACGGCCGACGGCACGGTTTCCAGCGCGCATGCGGATTCGCATGGGCCGGATTTGCATGCGTCGGATGCGCATGCGGCTGACCCGCACGGGACGGCCTGGGATCCGCTGATGCGCCAGTTTCCGTTGCCGGAAAGCTGCACCGATCCCACGGCGCTGGCACTGGATACGCGGCATCTGCGGCTCTTTGCCGGCTGCGAGAACGGGTATTTTGTGGTGCTGGACAGCGGGAGCGGCAACGTGCTGGCAACGCTCAAGATTGGGCTGGACCCGGGCAGCATTGTCTACGATGCGGGACGCGGTCTGATCTTTACGGCCAATGGCGGCGGCGATGGGAGCATCAGCATCATTCGCCAGGACGTGAACTCTGGGTAGGCGCATCCCCAGGAGATAATCATACGGCCCGGAGAGCCGACGAGAGTGGAGAAAAAGTCGGCAGGACGGCACTATCGGGTGCCGAATATCTATGGGTTTGATATCGACGGCAAAAGCGGGATTGGTACACTCAAAACGCGACCGATGCCGGGGAGTTTTGAGGTCATTGTGATTGGTCCGGTGGGCGCACCGTGAGGGCGCAAGACGCCGGGGATGTTTCTGCGCAGGGCATGCTGACGATTCTGCTCATTGACGATGATGCCATCAGCCGGGAAGTGCAGGCGGTGCTGCTGGCGCCGCTTGGTGTTACGGTGGAGACGGCCGAGGATGGGGAAGCGGCGCTGGCATGGCTCGAGGCGCGTGGGCGGCTGCCGGCGACCAGCGTGCCCGATGCCAGCGTGCCCGATGCGATTCTGCCCGATGCCATTCTTCTGGACGCGCAGCTTCCCGGGCTGCGCGGCACGGAGCTGATCCGGGCGCTGCGGCAGCGGAGTGCGGTGCCGATTCTTGTGTTCAGCGCGAGTGCGGTGGATGCCGAACTGGAAGCGGCTGCGGATGGATGTGTGCAGAAGCCGGCAGAGCCGGAGACGATTCTGGATGCGGTTCGGCGTGCGATTCAGCAAGCGAATTTGGGCGCAATGGCCGCGAAGGCAGAGCTGCCTTTGCCGATGCGGCAGGGACCGCAGGGTCTGGATGGTCTGGATGAGCTGGATGGGCTGGATGAGCCAGATGGTCTTGATGAGCGAGATGCGTTGCCGGTGATTGACCCGGCAGTGCTGGCGAAGTTTCGCATGCCGCAGGCGGCGCTGCGGTCGATGTATGCGGCGCTGGTGGAGGATGGCGATCGGCGGCTGCCGGTCTTGCGGGCAGCGCTGGAAGCTGGCGATGCGGAGGCCGCGCATGCCACGGCGCATGCGATCAAGGGCGGATGTGCGATGCTGGGCGTGACGCGGATGCGGGATGCGGCTGCGGCGCTGGAGATGTGGGCGGCGGATGCGGACTGGCGCGGCGATTTCTCGGCGATGGAAGCGGCGTTGGAGGCACTTCGCAGTCGGGTGCAGGATGCGTCTTTCGATTTTGCAACCACGTCCATATAGAATTGCGGGTAACGATAAAGAGAGCGTAATACCAATGCTGTCGGGATACTCTGTCAACAAGGGGGCGCCGTGGTCCGAATTGTTTTAGCTGATGATCATCCGGTTGTGCGCGTTGGGCTGCGCAACATGCTCGCCGTGGAAGAGGATTTTGACGTGATTGGCGAGGCCGCGGATGGGGATGAGGCCATCACGCAGACGCTGGAGCTGGAGCCGGATATTCTGCTGCTGGATCTGATGATGCCGCGGCTGCCGGGCATTGAGGCGATGCGGGCGATCATGAACGGCAGTCCGCGGGTGAAGATCATCCTGCTGACCTCGACGGTCACCACGCAGCAGATTATTGAAGCGCTGCAGATTGGCGCGCGCGGCATTGTGCTGAAGGATGCGGTGGCCGATCATCTGCAGACGTCGATTCGCACGGTGATGGCGGGCGATTATTGGATTGGCGGGCAGCGGGTGGTGAATCTGCTGAGCGCGCTGCATGGCCTGATGCAGCAGGTGGAAGTGCCCCAGCGGAAGACCTTTGGGCTGACGCCGCGCGAGCTGGACGTGGTGACCAGCATTGTGGAAGGCTGCAGCAATCGGGATATTGCCCGGCAGTACAAGCTGAGTGAAGAGACGGTGAAGCGGCACCTGTCGAATATTTTTGACAAGACGGGCGTCTCCACCCGGCTGGAGCTGGCCCTGTTTGCGATTGCGCATCAACTGGTGACGCCGCAGTAGGCTGCGCATTCCTGCGTCCTCAACTCCGGCTGCTGCATCCAAAGCAGCATGAGCGAATCGGTCCGCATTGCATTTCTGGGAACGGGAAGCATGGGTTCGGCCATGGTCCGGCGACTGCTGGCCACCGGCCACGCCGTGACGGTGTGGAACCGCACGCCGGCGGCAGCCACGCCGCTGGTTGAGGATGGCGCGACGGTGGTGACGGAGGCAGCAGAGGCGGCGCGCGGCTGCGACGTGCTGCTGACGATGCTGTTTGACGATGCGGCCCATGAGCAGACGCTGCTGGGTGCCGGGGGAGCGCTGGCTGCGCTGCCGGCCGGTGCGCTGCATGTGGCCTGCGGCACGATCAGCGTGGGGCTGAGCCAGCGGCTGGCTGCGGCCCATGCGGCGCGCGGACAACAGTTTGTGGCGGCACCGGTCTTTGGTCGGCCCAATGTGGCGGCAGACGGCAGGCTATGGATTGTGGCCGCAGGCGAGGACGCGGCGCTGGAGCGGGCGGAGCCGGTGCTGACGGCGCTGAGCCGGGGGATCTCCCGGGTGGGCAGCGAGCCGCAGCAGGCCCATGCCGTGAAGCTGGCGGGAAACTTCATGATCAACCTGATGATTCAGGCGATGAGCGAGGCGGTGGTCTTTGCCGAAGGGCTGGGCATTGACGCGGCTACGATGCTGGAGACGGTGAACGCGGCGCTGTTCCAGTCACCGTTCTATGCGACCTATGCGCGGCTGCTGCTGGCTCCGCCGGACCCTCCGGGAGCGACGCTGCGGCTGGGACTGAAGGATGTGACGTTGTTTCTGGAGGCGGCCGGGAGCTGCGGATTGAAGCCGGAGGTGGCCACCGTGATTGCCGCGCGGCTGCGCGCGGCCGCAGAGTCGGGCCTGGGCGATGCGGACTGGGCGGCTGGAATGCTGGCGGCGGCACGCAGCGCGGCGGCTGGTACCACAGCCGGCACCACGACCGGCACAGCCTCCCACACTGTGGCCCTCACTGGGGCCAAGTCCGAACCGGTACACTGATTCCATGAAACTGACTGGAAAGATCGTTTGCATTACAGGCGCCAGCGCCGGCATTGGCGAAGCGACGGCGCACGCCTTTGCCGCCGAGGGTGCACGACTGCTGCTGGCGGCGCGCCGCGCGGATCGACTGGCCGCGACGGCCGAAGCCTGCCTGGCGCGGGGAGCTGCTGCCGTGCATACGGTGGCGCTGGATGTGCGGCAGGCCGAGGCGGTGCGCGCAGCCGTGGAGGCCCTGCCAGCGGAGTGGCAGGCGATCGACATCCTGGTGAACAATGCCGGGCTGAGCCGCGGGCTGGAGAAGCTCTACACCGGCAGCCTGGAGGACTGGGACGAGATGATTGACACCAACGTGAAGGGACTGCTGTACATGACGCGCGCGGTGGTGCCGGGGATGGTCGAGCGCAACAGCGGTCACGTGGTGAATCTGGGGTCAACGGCCGGGGAAGTGACCTATCCGAACGGGGCTGTCTACTGCGCCACGAAGGCCGCCGAAAAGGCGATCAATGACGGATTGCGGCAGGACCTGCTGGGGACGGCGGTGCGGGTGACCAGCATCAACCCCGGGATGGTGGAGACGGAGTTCAGCCAGGTGCGCTTCCATGGCGATCAGGAGCGGGCTGCGAAGGTCTATCAGGGATTGCAGCCGCTGACGGGGGCCGATGTGGCCGATGCGATTGTGTGGGCTGTTTCCCGGCCGGCGCATGTGAATATTGCGCATGTGCTGCTGACGCCGGTGGCGCAGGCCAATTCGCTGCTGTTCCATCGGGAGACGGCCGGTGGCCAGAGCGGGAGTGGACAGGCCGGGAGCCGATAGTTTCGGGCTGGCGGTGGTTATCGATGACCCCACGCAAGCAAAAGACGCTTGCGTGGGCCACCCAGCTATCCCCCACTCAGGCAAAAGGTGCTTGCGTGGGCCACTTAGCTATTCCCCACTCAAGCAAAAAGCGCTTGAGTGGGCCACCCGATCATCCGTGCTTGCGTGGGCCACTTAGCTATTCCCCACGCAAGCAAAGGGCGCTTGCGTGGGCCACCCGTTAGTGCGGGATGGCTTCAGTCAGAGGTTCTGGCTGGATTTCTGGCTGGATTTCAGTCGAGGGCGGTGAGCTGGGCTTCCACCTGCTCCAGCGCGGCAGCCAGGGCGGCCCTGCGGTGTGTGTTTGAGGTGCGCTGCGCGAGGATGTGCTCCCGTTGCAGTTCCAGCGCCTGCCTGCGGCGCGCGATGACGGCCTTTTCTGCCGCAGCAATCTTCTTCAGGGCTTCGCCGTTTTCCTGCGTTGCCTTGGGAGAGACTTCACTCATCTGTTCCTCCACGGATTTGCTTTCCCAGCCTCGTGCCATAGTTCGATTGTATCCCGCGGGTTTGGAGCGGGTGCGGGGATGGGTTTTGCGTGCAGGCGGGTGGCGGGGGCGGATGGTCGCTTTGCAGGGTCAGATGGGATGGCCGAATGGGATGGCCGGATCGATTGACCGGATCGCATTTGCCGTAAAAATCCCCCCTACGGCTCTGTGTTTGGCGCGGAATGCCTGAGATAATGCGGACATGGCCGCATTTCCAAGGGGTGCGCACCGGGGTTTGGTACACAGTGATCGTTGAAATTGAAGCACTTACCAAGGTTTACGAGGGCAAGCAGCGGGTCAAGGCCGTCGATGGCATTGACCTGAGCGTGCAGGCCGGAGAGATCTTCGGGCTGCTGGGACCGAATGGTGCCGGGAAGACCACGACGATCAGCATTGCCACGACGCGCACGCTGCCGACGAGCGGGACGGTGCGGATTGCCGGTGTGGATGTGGTGCGGCATCCGGCCGAGGCGCGACGGCTGATCGGCGTGGTGCCGCAGTACAACACGCTGGACCGGTCGCTGACGATCTACGAAAACATCTACTACCATTGCCGGTACTTCGGCTTCAGCCATGGGCAGGCGCGGGAGCGCAGCGACGAGCTGCTGACGCAGTTTCTGCTGGCGGAGCGGCGAAAGGCGTATCCCTCGCAGCTGTCCGGCGGGCTGGCGCAGCGGGTGCAGATTGCGCGCGCGATTGCGCATCGGCCGACGGTTTTGTTTCTGGACGAGCCGAGCGCGGGGCTGGACCCGCAGAGCCGACTGGCGATGTGGACTGCGGTGCAGCAGCTGCGCAAGGAAGGGATAACCGTGGTGCTGACGACCCACTACATGGAAGAGGCGGATTCGCTGAGCGACCGCGTGGCGATTGTGGATCATGGGCGGATGCTGGCTTTGGGGTCTCCGCAGAAGCTGAAGGAGACCTTTGGAGCGCAGACGGTGATTCACCTGGCGCTGCGGCAGATGGACCAGGTGGAGGCACTGGCGGCGGGGTTGCGCGGCCAGGCGGGCATCCAGAATGTGGAGGTTGTCTCCGACGGGGTTCGCGTCTTCAGCACCAGCAGCGAGGGTCTGCTGCAGGAGCTGGTGCACGCGGCAGCTCCGCATGGCCTGCGCGATATCGCCATTGCCGAGCCGAGCCTGGAGACGGTGTTTATCCAGCTGACCGGGAGGGATCTCCGTGAATAACGTGACTCCGGATCGCATGCTACTGCTGAAGACATTTCTGGGGCTGATGCAGCGCGACCTGCGCGTGCTGAGCCGGGAGATTGGTCCGTTTCTGCTGCGGGTGGGGATGCAGCCGCTGCTGTTTCTGTTTGTGTTTACGTTTGTGATGCCGCACATGGCCGGGGGCAGTCCGATGGCGACGACGGGCGTGGGCTTTGGCTCGATCCTGCTGCCGGGACTGATGGCGGTGGCGATCATGTTCAGCGGGATCTCCGCGGTGGCCCTGCCGCTGTCGACGGAGTTTGGGATTACGCGGGAGATTGACGACCGGGTGATGTGTCCGGCTCCGGTGGCGGTGGTGGCGATCGAGAAGATCGTCTTCAGCTCACTGCAGAGCATGCTGGCGGCGCTGGCGGTGATCCCGATGGCGATGTTCATTCCCGCCACGCCGGTCTATCCGGATCTGCATCGCTGGTGGCTGCTGGCGATTGTGATGATCCTGTCCAGCCTGCTGGCCGGGGCGATGGGCCTGGCGATTGGCTCGATCGTGAGCCCGAAGCACATCGGGCTGGTGTTTTCGATCATCGTGGTGCCGATTACGTTTCTGGGATGCGTCTATTATCCGTGGGCCTATCTGGATAAAATTCGCTGGCTGCAGGTCGCCGTACTGTTCAATCCGATCGTATATATCAGTGAGGGACTGCGCTCGGCGGTGACGCCGCAGGTACACTCGATGCCGGTCTGGATCGTGTTGCCGGCGCTGGTCGGCTTTCTGTATTTTCTGGTCCGGTTTGGCCTGCGAGGATTTCTGCGACGCGTGATCTCCTGATTCGCCGGGCCGGATTGCCGGGCCTGAAGTCGGGATTGGATTCGGGATTGCGCTTTGGGCCGGATTCGCGATTGCGCTTGGCGCAGGATTCGGGATTGCGCTTGGCGCAGGATTCGGGATTGCGCTTCGCGCAGGGGAATGTTGCCGTGCAACGGAAGCTCTTCAACCCGCGACTGTTTCTGCTGGTTCCCGCCGCCGTGCTGGTGGCCGGTTGCGGCGGCAGCTTTACGCTGGCCTCGTCCGGCGCCGGGCAGCTGGTGCTGCGCAGCCAGATGGCCGGTGCCGCGACGTCGGAAGCTACATCCCGGGCCACGCTGGCGACCCAGGCCACGCTGCACTGGACGGCGACGACGGCCGATGGGCTGCCGGTGGCGGTGCAGTGGTCGGTGACCGGCGGCGACCCGCACTCGGGTGCCGGCTCGGTGAGCGCCGAGGGCGTGTATACCGCACCTGCCTGGCTGACGGTGGACGATGCCACGGTGACGCTGCATGCGCGGGTGACGGGCGCGGCGACGGACGCTGCCACGGCCCAGATACAGATCACGCCGGGCTTCATTCGTCCGATTTCACCGGAGAATCTGGCGGTGGCTCCGGGGGCTGCCGTGAGCCTTTCGGCCTCGCTGGCCGAGGTTGGTGGCAACGCGTCGATCGGGTTCGCACTTCCGGCAGCCGATACCGGCACGCTTTCGGCGGTGGACTGCCAGCGCAGTCCGCTGACCAGCCAGACGCCGGCGTATACCGTCTGCTCGGTGACCTATACGGCGCCGGCAACGGCTCCGGCGGCGGTTGCGGTGCCGCTGCGGGCCACGATCCGTATGCCGGGGATGGCTTCGGGGCTGGCTGCCGGTTCCGCTGCGGGGGCGAGCAGCGTGGCCTCGCTGCTGCTGAGTCCGGCGGGGATCACCAGCAATCCGGCGGTGCATCAGCAGTCGCTGGCGCTGCCGGTTCCGCTGGGCAGCTCGGCGGGCAGCAACTCCGACTATGACGCATCGGGCGGGCAGCTGATGGACTGCTGCGGGGGGACACTGGGCGCGCTGGTGGAGGATGCGGGCGGCAATCGCTACGTGCTGGGCAACAACCATATCTTTGCCCGCAGCGATCAGGCGATACCGGGGGAATCGATGATCCAGCCGGCGCTGATTGACAATGGCTGCACGCCGTATGGCGAAGGTCCGGGCACGACGCCGGTGGCCTCGCTGGTGGCGTATCCGCTGCTGGATGCGCCGACGACGCGGGTGGATGCGGCACTGGCGCGGGTTTCGCCGGGGTCGGTGGATCCTGCCGGTGCGATTCTGGAGCTGGGTACGCGGCAGGCGGACAATACCCTGGCTGCGGCACCGCCGGGGATCTCCTCGACGGCGGGTCGCGGGGAACAGCCCCGGCTGGGCATGACGGTGGCCAAAAGCGGCAGGACGACCGGGCTGACCTGCGGCAGCATTACGGCGCTGGATACCGAGATTCTGGTGGATTACTATCGCGACTGCGCGGAGACGGAGCATGCCTTCCGCAAGCGGTTTACGGGGCAGATGGTGGCCTCGGGCAATCACTTTGCCGATGCCGGCGACTCCGGCTCGCTGGTGGTGGATGGGGCGACGGCCGAGCCGGTGGGGCTGTTCTTTGCCGGAGGGGTGGACAATACCGGAGTGGAGCAGGCGATTGCCAATCCTGTGGGGGACGTGCTGGGCGATCTTGCGCATGCGCTGGGCGCCGGTGCGCTGCACTTTGTGGGCGCGGCGGATCATCCGGTGGCCTGCCTGCGCTATCCGGCGCCGCAGGCGGCTCCGGCGGAGCTTTCCGCGACGGTGCGTGCGGCGGCGGCCCATGCCCTGGAGCTGGCGCGGCAGTGGGCGGCCACCACGCGAAGCGCGGGTTCCAGTGCGGCGGATGCGGCCCAGCCGGAGCTGGTGGCAAGCCTGGATCAGGTGGCTTCGGATGGATCTCCGCGGCCGGCGATCCGGATTTCCGGTCCGGTTGCCGCAGCGGCACCGCGCACGTTTGCCGGGGTTCCGACGCAGGTGGCAGCGGCCGCAGCAGGGCCAAATGCAGCAGGTCCAAATGCAGTGGGGCCAAATGCAGCGGGGCTGGCAGCGGCCGAGCGGGTGCGCGACAGCCACTCGGCGGCGCTGTTTGCGTTGAGCCCGGCGATCTTTGGGCTGGGCGTGGGACAGAGCGCGGACAATCCGGCCGATCCTGCGCTGATTCTGTTTGTGGATCGCAGCCAGCCGTTGCCGGCGCTGCCCACCTCAGTGGGAGGCCAGCGGCTGCGCGTGATTCGCATGGAGCGGCCGCATGTGACGCGGGGTCATGGTCAGCCGGCGGTGCATGGTTGCCGTCCTCCGCTGGCGGGGCTGCGCCGGGCCCGGCAGATCTCCGGTTCGCAGCTGCGTGGTCTTCCGCTGCGTGGTCTGCCGCTGCGGAGCCTGCCGCTGCCCTGATTCGGGCGGCTTGTGCCGGAGTCTGGTGCAGGAGTCTGGTCCAGAAGGCTGGTCCAGATGGCTGGTCCAGGAGGCTGCTGCGGTCAGGCTGTTTCGGACTCTGGGGTGAGCGCGGCGGGGAAGAGCCGGGCCGGGTCGAGATCCGGCACAAAGAGGACAAAGACCGTTCCGGAGGAGGCTGCCGGATCCGATGGCTGCCGCTGGCGGCTGCGTACGCGAATGGTGCCTTCGTGCTTGGCGACAATCTCCGAGCTTACCCAGAGGCCAAGCCCGGTTCCGGTGACTTCCTTGGTGGTGAAGAAGGCTTCAAAGATGTGCTTGCGCGCCTCGGGGGCAATGCCGCAGCCGGTGTCGGCCACGGTGAAGCGCACACCCTGGCGCTCGGGATTCTGGAGGTCGGTGGCGTGGCGGGCGCGCACCAGCAGGCGACCGCCCTCGGGCATGGAGTCAATGGCGTTGCCGACAAGGTTGGCAAAGACCTGACGGATCTCTCCGGCAAAGCAGTAGAGGTCCATCCCGGCGTCGTACTGCTTTTCCACGTGGATGCCGCGATGCTGCAGGCGGACCTGGTGCAGGCTGAGGACGGAATCGAGCAGGTCGCTGAGCCGTGCCCGCGCGGCCAGGGTGGATTGCCGATAGAAGCGCAGGGTCTGCTGGGTGATTTCAGCGACGCGCTTGACCTCATGCTCGGCCATCTGGACCCAGCCCAGTGCCGGCTCCTGCAACTGGGCGTGGTTGCTGAGCAGGTAGAGGAGGTTGGTGATGGCCTCGAGCGGGTTGTTGATCTCATGGGCAATGGATGCGGCCAGGCGTCCGGTGGCGGCCAGTTTTTCAGTCTTGCGCAGGGCCTCTTCACTGCGTTTGCGGTCGGTGGCGTCCAGCACGATGACGCCCACCCAGCGGACCTGCTGCTGGAGGGTGCGAATGGGATAGGCGTTGGCAATCCAGGTCCAGTTCCAGGCCGAACCCTCGCCGCTGAGTTCGATGTCGCGCATGGGCCGGTCCTCTGCAAAGACCTGCGCGATGGTGGCCTGGAGGAGGCTGGCCGGCTGCTGCGGCAGTACTTCGTCCAGGGTGCGGCCGAGCAGGCGGCTGATGGAGCTGGAGGTCATCTCCGCAAAGATGCGGTTGACGCGGACGAAGCGCGCCTGGCGGTCAAAGAAGGCAAAGCCGATGGGCGCGTTGGCCAGCATGGAGTCCAGCAGGGAGAGCGTGTCGCTGAGCCCGGCGCGCTGCTCCTCGATGGAGGCGACCATGCGGTTGAAGGCCTCGATGAGGTCGCCGATCTCATTGTGCACCAGGATGGGAAGCGGAAAGCTGCCGGGAGTCTCGGGAGCGCGCATCAGCGCCTGCGTGCCCTCATGGAGCACGCCGAGCGGCCGGGTGATGGAGCGGGCCATGACCAGCACGAGCACGATGGAGGCCGCGATCCAGATGATGCCAAAGACCACGGCCGAGTGCAGCATCAGCTCCAACTGCTGGTTGTCCCAGACGCGGTCGCTGTGGACCCAGGCGTAGCCCCAGAGGCGGTCCCGATGATGGATGGCCGCCACGCTCTCCCACTCGTTGGGACCGGCGGAAAAGACGATGGGTTCGTCGCCGTGAACGCGATGCATCTGCATGCGCTCCAGCTCGCTGAGCTCCTGCGCGACGGGGCGGTCGGCGGTGTTGTTGGCGGCAAAGAGAATGCGTCCGTCGGTGTCGGTGACGAGCGACTCGGCGACGCTGGGCGACTTGGCCATGATGTCGACGGAGAGGCCGACGAGATCGGGACGGCGGTCGTCGAGGGCTTCATCGGCTTCAAAGGCGGCGATGTTGGCCTGGTGCGCCAGCCGCTGCTCGACGCGGTTGATGATCTCCTGATGCTGCTGGCGGACCATGACCCAGGCAAAGAGGCCGAGGCTGAGCAGCTCCAGGGCCACCACACCGGCCAGCAGCTGCAGCGAGATTGACCGGGGCCACCACCGCAATTGCATCGCTGTTCTCCTTTGTTGTCCCGGCTGGATGTCTTCCTGGCCGGAGCGTGTCGGATTGGGCTCGCGTTTGGCTCAGGCGCGGGCTATCGGCTCGCGCGCGGCCAGATCCCGCGCGATTGTGTCTCCGTGGAAGCGGCCGTTCTCGATGAAGATTTCATTGGTGCGGGCGCCGGCGACGATGACACCGGCCAGATAAATGCCGGGGACATTGCTTTCCAGCGTCTCCGGATTGCAGACCGGAAGCCGATCCGGGCCCACCTGTTCGACGCCGAGGCTGGCCAGAAAGTCGAAGTCCGGGTGATAGCCGGTGAGCGCGAAGACGAAATCATTCCTCAGCGTGCGCTCGCCCTGCGGCGTCTCCAGCGTGACTTCGTCGAGTCCGATGCGGGTGACGCGCGAGGAGAAGAATGCCTGAATCTCGCCGTTGCGAATGCGATTCTCGATGTCGGGCTTGATCCAGTATTTGACGTGGCCATGGATGCCTTCGCCGCGATGGACGAGCGTGACCCTTGATCCGTGACGCCAGAGCTCGAGCGCGGCAATGGCGGCGGAGTTCTTGCCGCCGATGACCAGCACATCGAGGCCGGCGTAGGGGTGGGGATCATCGTAGTAGTGGTGCACCTTGGAGAGATCCTCGCCGGGAATGCCGAGCGTGTTGGGCAGGTCATAGTAGCCGGTGGCGACGATGAGCTTTTGCGCGTGCAGGCGCTGCTGCCTGCCGAAGCGGTCGGAAAGCTGGACGTGAAAGGCGCCGTCGGAGCCGGTGACCTGGGTGACGCGCTGGTACTGCCGGACGTCCAGGCGGAAGTGGGCGGCAACCTGACGGTAGTACTGCAGGGCCTCGTCCCGCGTGGGCTTCTGGTGCGGGCTGGGAAAGGGAATGCCGCCGATTTCGAGCAGCTCCGGGGTGGTGAAAAAGGTCATGTGCGAGGGGTAGTGAAAGAGCGAGTTGCAGAGGCAGCCCTTGTCGACGAGGGCCACGCGCAGGCCCACGCGCTGGGCCTCAATGGCGCAGGCCAGCCCGGTGGGTCCGGCTCCGATGACCAGAACATCGAGCTGCTGCCGGCCAGCCGATGCGTCGTCGGCCTGGCTGGGGTTGCTGTCGGCTGCGGATTGCTGCTGAAACTCCACTTCGTCTGCGGTGGCCACGCTTGCTCCTTGCTCTCTTCAGATTAGGGCAATTTTTGCAATTCGTCTTGCTGGCGGACTGGATTGGGCTGGAAGGCTGCGGAGACGGGCAGGGATTGCAGCCGGGAAATGCCGGCGCGTGCGCGGAAAGCGGGCACGGGCTGGAAGACGCGGACTGGCTGCGAGGCACAGGAATGGCTGCCCTGCCTGCGCAGATGCCAGGTGCGCTGAAGGCGTGGGCTCAGGCGCTGGCTTGCGCTGCCAGGGCTTGTGCCGTTTGCCGGGCAGTGAGGCGGACCGGCCGGGGCGGCAGCTTGGGAGCAACCGGTGGGCGAGGCTTGATTGCGGCGGGGGAGTCGGCTGCGGGGGACGCAACGGGCAGGACTTCGACAGACAGGGCCTCGACAGACAGGGACGCTGCGGCCGGCAACGCAACGGCCGGAATCTGTGCGCTTTCTGTCCGGGTTTCCACGCAAAAGACGCCTTCATAGATGGCATGGAGCGCGACCGACTGATTGGCGGCGAGCTTGCCGGCGTGCACGCGTGCGCGCAGCCAGCAGCTGAGCCGGGGATCGGCCAGGGTGCAGTCCTGCTGTCGCGGATGATCCGGCAGGGCACAGAGAATGCGCAGTTGCCCGAGGTCCAGTTCGATGTGTGTCCAGTGATCCGGCAGCACCACTCCCTCCTCTTCAGCGAGGGAGCAGTTCAGGATGTAATGGCCAACGGGGGTGCGACAAATCTGTGCCTGCATGAAGCCTCTCCTCTGATGATCGGCGGCACAGCAGCTTTCACGAGCCGGGACTGCGGGATTCCAAGGCAGAATCCACCCGGGTGCTTCGCAAGTCGCCGGAGCCGCAACCGAAGGTACCCTGTCTCTATGGACGCGGCTCTGGCGGAAATGGATGTATGAAATGTTGGTAACTTGCTGATTCGTCAGCCTAAAGGTGGAGAAATGGCCGTGAAAACAATCCCTAGAACATGCGCATGTCGCCGTCGGGCAGCGGGGCATCGCGCAGCAGGCCAAGCTCACCGGCCAGCCGCTCGAGCTTGAGCTGCGTGGCACGGGCCGGCTCGACCAGCGGCAGGCGCACGGTTGCCGAGCAGCGTCCCATCAGGCTGAGGATTGTTTTGACCGGGCCGGGATTGGTCTCCCAGAAGTTGGCTTCAAAGAGCCGGGTGTATTTGCGGTCGATGGCGCGGGCTGTCTCCCAGTCGCCGCGCAGCGCGGCATGGACCATGCGGGTCATCTCGGTGGGAATCAGGTTGGAGGCCACGCTGGCCACTCCATGGGCACCGGCACCGATGGCGGCCAGGGCCAGATTGTCATCGCCGACAAAGATGCGGAAGTGCTGGGGCAGGGAATGGACCAGTGCGGAGATCTGGGTGAGCCGCCCGCTGGCTTCCTTGATGGCGACAATGTTTTCCGCGGCCTCGGCCAGCCGCAGCACGGTCTCCGGCTCCAGGTTGACGGCCGTGCGCCCGGGCACGTTGTAGAGCACGACGGGCATGGGGGCGACGTGCTGCGCCAGGGCCTGGAAGTGGCGAAACAGCCCCTCCTGCGTGGGGCGGTTGTAGTAGGGAGTGGCGGAAAGAATGGCATCCAGGCCGCGGATGCGCGCCAGCTTTTCTGCGCGGCGCAGCAGGGCGCGGGTGGAGTTGTGGGTGCATCCGGCCCAGATGGGAACGCGCCCGGCGGCCACCTCGACGGCGATCCGCACCACGTCGATCCACTCTTCTTCGTCCAGCGTGGAGGCTTCTCCGGTGGTTCCGCAGACCATCAGGTAGTCAATGCCTGAATCGATCTGCCAGTTCACCAGCGCATAGAGTGCATTCTGATCGACACGGCCATCGGCCTTGAAAGGCGTAACGATGGCCGTGCCGCAACCTGTGGTTTCCATCACCAAGCAGTGTACAACGCGCAGGGGGTGGTTATTTTGCCGGCTGGTTGTAGTACCCCACCCGGGTATGGGCCTTGGCGTCGGGTTTGTCCACCTTGACCTCGGTGCTGTGGAACTCGTTCGGCTTCTCCGCCGCAGGCATGGGGAAGTTGAACTCGTACCAGGAGGAGGTGTTGTCCATGAGCCGGGCGACGGAGCGCGAGATGTCGTTGTCGGCCTCGATGACCTTGCCGCCGCTCTGCTCGGCCAGCACCTGCAGTCCCAGATCGCCCAGGTAGACGTCGCTGAGCTTGCTCACGCCCTTGGTGAATTCGCGATAGTAGTAGTCGCGCAGCAGGGAGGAGTTGAGGCCGCGGGGGTTGACGTCGTCCATGGTGACGCGCGCATAACGCATGAAGGCCGACTCGGCGACAATCTGCTGGAAGACCTCTTTCTCCTGGGTTCCGTCCAGCTCCGTGCGCACGCCGGACATGAGCGGCCAGCCCGGGGAGACCCAGATGACGACCTTGCGGCCGGGAAGCTGGGAGCAGTAGGTGAGGATCTGGTCCAGCGCCTGGAAGGAGGTGGAGTAGCGCTCGTCATTGCCCCAGTAGCCGGTGTTGCGGGTGATGAAGCGCAGCCCGGTGGAGATTTTTTCCAGCGCCAGCTCCAGCTGTCCGCCGTCCTGGGTGAAGCCTTTCTGAATCTCGGCGCCCTTGTCGGTGATGTAGGCCAGCGAGGTGGGGTTGGGAAGCTTCAGTCCCGGCGTTTTGAGGTACTTTTCCAACTGCTGCTGCTCGTAGGAGACGGTCTGAAAGGAGGAGTTGACCGCATCCATGACGAGGATGACCTCCAACTGTCCCTGGCCGGCAGCGACGGCCTTGAACTGCAGTCCGTTGGGCTTGGCTCCGTTGTCGAGCACGGTGAAATCCGACTCGGTGAGGCCCTGGATCGGCGCGCCTTTCTTGTCATCCACGTCCACGTCCAGATGCATCACCTTGCTGGGATTGGAGATGACGGCCGATGCCTGTGGGATGGTGGGCGAGTGCATGGTCTGGGCATGCAGGAAGGTGAGCGGGGAAAGCGGCAAAAGGCCGCAGGCAAGGATTCGGAGAGCAGTCCGCATAAAGCTCCTGGGGCGTTGCGAGTTTGCGTGACACCGATGGGTGAGCCGCCGAAGATGGGCTGGCACACGGTGCTGCCCACCCTCTGAACGCCAGTATGTACTGATTGGGATGCCGGATTCCCGGCAGGGTATGGATGCCACAAAAAGAATATTTGCGCAGGATGAAAGAGCCGAATGCGCCGGAAGGCTGGGAGCCTGGCCGCAGGGAGCGGGGACAGGCGATGATTCAGCCAGTGTGCCTAGGGCCGGAGTGCGTGTGCGGCAGTGCGTGCGGCTGTTCGTGTGCGGCAGTGCGTGCGGCGGCAGTGCGTGTGCGGCAGTGCGTGTGCGGCAGTGCGTGCGGCGGGCTAGAGGTGGTCGGCCAGCACCTGATCGACGACCTCGCGAAAGTCCCAGGCGCCGCTTTTGCCGGCCAGCCACTCGGCCGCCAGCACGGCACCCAGCGCAAAGCCCCTGCGGTCGTCGGCCTCATGCCGCAACTCGATGCGGTCGGAGTCGCCGGCGGCCAGGACCACGTGCAGGCCGCTGTGGTCGCCGTCGCGGTGGGAGGTGATGGGAATGTGGGCCTGGGGATGCCGGGCCTGGAGAATCTCGCGTAGGGTCAAGGCGGTGCCGGAGGGTGCGTCGAGCTTGGTCGAGTGGTGCGTTTCCGAGATGGAAAACCGGTAGTCGCGCAGACCGGCAAGCTGGCTGACGAGCTGAAAGAACTTCTGCACGCCGATGGAGAAGTTGGTGCCGTAGAGCAGGCCGCCTTCCTTGCGGATGGCCAGCGCCTTCATGTCCGGCAGTTTGTCATACCAGCCGGTGGTGCCCACCACCACACGCGCTCCCAGAGCGAGACAGGCGCGCATGTTTTCCACTGCCGATTCGGCGTTGGTGAAGTCCACGACGACGTCAATGTGGGCCAGCGTGGGAGCGGTGAGTGCTCCGGCATTGGCGTTTTCCTTCCAGTCGAGCACGCGGACGGAGTGGCCGCGTTCGCGCGCAATCTGCGCCACCAGACTACCGGTCTTGCCTTTGCCCAGCACCAGCATCAACATCAGGAACCTCCGGGGAAGTGGCGGCTGATTTTTGCCTGCCTGCGGCGCAGGCCGTTACTGCGCGACAGCCGCCTGTCGCGCCTCGACGTCAAAGACTGCGGGGTCGGGATTCTGGAAGAAGCAGGCGTGCAGCGAGCGCACGGCCTCCTCCACATCGGACTCCTCGATCGTGAAGCTCATGTTGATCTCACTGGCACCCTGGGAGATCATGCGTACGTTCACGTGGCGCATGGCGGCAAAGACCTGCGCGGCAATTCCGTTCTGGCCGCGAATATCCTCGCCAACCATGCAGATCAGGGCCTTCTGGCCTTCGTATTTGACGTCGGCAACGCGGCTGAGGTCATCGGCAATGGCGGGCAGCTTGTCGGTGGCATCGACGGTGAGCGAAACGCTGACCTCGCTGGTGGAGACCATGTCCACCGGGCACTGGTGCTTGTCAAAGATATCGAAGATCGACTTCAGGTAGCCGTGCGTCATGAGCATGCGGCTGGCCACGACGTCGATGATGGTCAGCTTCTTCTTGACGGCGATGCACTTGAAGGGACTGTTGCAGTGCGGCGCGACGGCAATGATGCGCGTGCCTTCATTCTGGGGATTGCGCGAGTTGAGGACCAGCACCGGGATGTTGCGCCGGACGGCCGGCAGAATGGTGGCCGGGTGCAGCACCTTGGCGCCGAAGTAGGCCAGCTCGGCAGCCTCCTCAAAGCTGATGACCTTGACGCGCAGCGCATCGGGACAGATGCGGGGATCGGTGGTCATGATGCCGTTGACGTCGGTCCAGATTTCGATGGCCTCGGCACGCATGGCACCGCCGACCAGTGCGCCGGTGAAGTCCGAACCGCCGCGGCCCAGGGTGGTGGTGATGCCGGCCTCGTTGCTGCCGATGAATCCGCCCATGACCGGCACCTTGCCGGCCTGGACCAGCGGCTGGACGATTTCTGCGCAGCGCTGCTCGATCAGGGCATCCTGGGGAATGGCCTTCTGGTACTGGGAGTCGGTGGCGATGACCTGTCGGGCATCGACATGCGCGCCGTGCAGGCCGCGCTCGGCAAAGGCGCGGGCGATCATGGCGCTGGAAAGCCGCTCACCGTAGCTGACGATCAGGTCGGAGATGCGCGGCGTGAGCTCCAGAATGGCCGCCAGCCCGCGGAGCACCTCGTCGAGCGCGTCAAATTCGCACTCGATCCAGGTTTGCAATTCGGCCAGAGTGGCCGTGTCCTTGAGCAGTGCGGCAGCGGTATCCCGGTGGCGACTGCGCAGGCGTGAGCTGATGGCCAGCGCGCCGGTCCTGTCTCCACGGCTGGCGGCAGCGGCGGCAGCCAGCAACTGGTCGGTGACCTTGGACATGGCACTGACGACGACCACGGGGCGTTTTCCCGCTGCAACGCGACCGGCGACAATCGAAGCGGTGCGCGCGATGGCCGTTGCATCCTCCACGGAGGTGCCACCGAACTTCATGACGACTAGACTCATACAGGCATCATCCTCTAAGCGACAGAATCGATACACAAGCGGAGCCGGAGCTGTCTGCGCTGCAGTCCGGCCCGGTGGAGCAGAAACCCTTAACCGGCAGCGACGGTCTGCCCCTGCAGCTTGCCCAGGCGATGGAGCAATTCCCCGTTCAGGATAGCGGCACCGGCAGCGCCGCGAATTGTATTGTGCGAAAGCACGGTGAACTTCCAGTCCAGAAGTCCGCAGGGGCGCAGCCTGCCGACGGAAGCGGCCATGCCGCCGCCGCGATTGCGATCCAGACGGGGCTGCGGACGGTCCTCGGCACCGAGCCACTCGACCGGCTGAGCGGGAGCCATGGGAAGATCCTGGCCGGCAAGCGGACGGAACTCCGCCCAGGCCGCCAACAGCTCTTCGCGGCTGGCCGGGCGACGCAGCTTGAGGGAGACGCTTTCGGTGTGTCCGTCCTCGACGGCGACGCGATTGCAGTGCGCGCTCATGCGTGCGGCCAGCGGCTGGATGGCATCCCCCTGCATGCGTCCCAGCAGCTTGAGCGTCTCTTCCTCCATCTTCTGCTCTTCGTTCTTGATATAGGGGACGACATTGCCGAGGATGTCCATGGAGGCCACGCCGGGGTAACCGGCGCCGGAGACGGCCTGCATGGTGGTGACAAAGATCTGCTCGATGCCGAAGCGATCCTCGATGGGCTTGAGCGCCATGACCAGGCCGATGGCCGAGCAGTTGGGGTTGGTGACGATGTAGCCGCCGGAGGTGCGGCGCCAGCTTTGGCCTTCGATCAGATGCAGGTGGTCGGCATTGACCTCGGGAATGACGAGGGGAACGCTGGGAGCCATGCGGAAGGCGCTGGAGTTGGAGACGACGGCGCAGCCTGCGGCGGCAAATCGCGGCTCCATCTCGCGGGCGATGTCGGTGTCGAGCGCGGCGAAGATGACGCGCGGGGCGTTGTCCGACTCAGCCGGCGAGAGCACCATGGAGGCGATGCGCTCCGGGCAGGGAGTGTCCAGACGCCACTTGGCAGCCTCGGCATAGGGCTTGCCGCTGGAGCGGTCGCTGGCGGCGAGCCAGGTGATGCGGAACCAGGGGTGGTTTTCCAGAAGCTGGATGAAGCGCTGGCCAACCATGCCGGTTGCACCAAGGATGCCTACGGAAACCGGCTGGTTTGCGTCGGGGGCAGGGGATGATGACTGGATATAGTTCATGGGAACCCTCTAGTGTACAGGAGTGTGGATGGGGCGAAAACCGCGGGGAATGCATTTTCGCGCGGTTTTCCGTATTCGATATAGAAACTGCGGATGGGAAATCCCCGCTCCAGATGCGAAGATTCAGGATCTGGGGTTGCGTCCGTTGCGTTCGCGCGTCAGCAGCAACTGCTCCAGCTCCTCCTTGAATTCATGGACATCCTTGAAGTCGCGGTAGACGCTGGCGAAGCGGATGTAGGCGACGGTATCGAGCAGGCGCAGCTCCTTCATGATGAGTTCGCCGATCTCGACGGTGCTGCGTTCCCGCTCGGGAGCCTCGATCAGAAAGCTCTCGGTGGCATCGACGATGGCCTCCAGCTGGGTGGACGAGACGGGCCGCTTTTCGCAGGCGCGCAGCAGGCCGCTGAGCACCTTGTGGCGGTCGAACTTTTCGCGCCGACCATCCTTTTTGACGACCATGTGCGGAATCTCGTCGATGCGCTCATAGGTGGTGAATCGACGCAGGCATTTCTCGCACTCGCGGCGTCGGCGGATCGAGTCCGCCTCCTTGCTTTCGCGGCTGTCGACCACGCGGTCCTGGGCAAAACCACAGTAAGGGCACTTCATCGCCTTCATTGTAGCCGGTGCGTGGCGGGTTGCCGCAGGGAATCGGCGGGCTGGCTGTGGGCTGGCTGCAGTGCTGCCGGGGAATGGGGCTGGCTCAGAGTCCGGTCGGGTCTGGAACGGGCTCGTCCGGGGCTGCCTCGTCTAGGGCTGGCTCGGCTTCGCGTACGTGGGAGCTTTCATCGGCAATCTTGCGCAGGTCAATGTGCTCCACCTGAGCCCAGACCAGGCCGACGGGAAGAATGCTGACGAAGGTGACTGCGAGCAGGGTGGCTGCGCAGGCGGTGGCCGACTCCGGATCGGCTCCGAAGAAGTGGACGAGAATGCCGGCGACGATGCCGATCTGCGTGAACCAGCCGACGACGGGAAGCTGCACCACGCTGGCCACACCGCTGGAGGCCATGAGCACCATGCCCTGGGCGAGGGTGAGCCCGTGCAGCGGCGCATCGCCGAAGGAGCGCGTCGTGAGGATGTAGGCGGCTGCGATCAGCATCCACATGGCGACGGAGAGCGCGAGGGCGCCGACGAAGTCGGTCCAGGTGCGCAGGGTGTTCAGCCCGGTGCGGAAGCTGCGAATCTTGTCGGCTACGGCGTGCGCCAGGCTGGTGGAAACCACGCCCAGCGTCCGCTGGAAGAAGCCGGCGACGAGGCCGCCGGAGATGCGGATGAGCAGCAGGAAGACGGCTCCGGCAAGGGTGGCCGCCATGCTCCAGATGCCGGCCTTGCGGAAGATCTCCGGATGGGGCAGGCTGCTGCCGCCGAGGAGAATTGCGGTGGAGAACAGCAGCGCCATGGCGCCGAGGTCAAAGAGCCGCTCGACGACGTAGACGGCCAGCTGCGAGCTGATGGGCAGTCCTGTTTTGCGGGCTGCCAGCCAGGGGCGCGTGAGGTCGGCCAGGCGGCCGATCAGGGCCACGCCGGTGTAGCCGATGACCTGGGCGCCGAGCAGCGCCAGCGGGGCCACGCGCTTGTTGGCGCGCAGCAGCAGCGCCCAGCGCAGGGCGCGCAGGACAAAGCCAAGATAAATGCAGCCGACGCCGAGAGCCACCAGCCGCCAGTCGGCACGCTGGAAGTCCTGGGCAAAGTGCCGGAAGTTGAAGGGATGCTCATGCTGGGCATAGATTCCCAGAGCGACGAGCACGAGCAGCACCAGAACTCCGAAGATGAGACGATTACGCTTCAATGCTGACTCCTGCCTGTGGTCGTTGCGTGGGGCTAGCGCCGGGCATGGTCCGGTTCCGGGTCCGGCACCTGCTCCGGCGCATGGTCCGGTGCCTGCTCCGGCGCTGCAAGGCTGGCCAGCGCCAGCTGTCTGCGCTGCCGTACACGCTGGTTGAACAGATGGATGACGCGTGCCACGTAGCGCCGTGTCTCGGGGTAGGGTGGCATGCCGTGGTAGCGATCGACGGCCCCGGGTCCGGCGTTGTAGGCGGCCAGAGCCAGGGCGAGATTCTGATGGTAGCGGTTGAGCAGCCAATCGAGATAGGCGGCGCCGCCATGCACATTCTGGTCCGGGGCAAAGGAGTCGCTGACGCCGAGCGTGTGCGCGGTTGCGGGCATGAGCTGCATGAGCCCCTGCGCTCCGGCACGGCTGACGGCGCGGGGGTGCGCCGCGCTCTCAGCCTGCACGATGCTGGCCAGCAGGTCCACGTCGAGATCGTGCTGCTGACCGGCGGAGCGGAGGATGGGCTGCAGGATGCTGCGATCAAGCGGCGCGGGCGAAGGGATGGTCTGTTGCCGCGCGGCGGAGGCGTGGGCAGCGGCCGGCTGCGGGATGACTGCGCTGCCGGAGGTGAGTGTCGCGGCGGGATTGCCCGGCGGCAGGGTGTCAAACCGCACGACGGAGGCAGGGGAAAGCTCGAGGAAATTGCTGCCTGCCGGGTCGGAATAGAGGCGGAGCTGCCCGTCGACCAGCGCGTGGTGGTCGCAGCGCATGGTGAATCCATTGGCCAGATGCACGCGCTCGGCTGCCTGCAGGGTGCCTGCGGATGCCAGCAGCAGGGCCAGCAGCAGGACGGGCAGCAACAGGACGGGCATTAGCAGGACGGGCAGCCAGCCGGATGCAGGTCCACGGCTGCCGACACGCGGGCGGCAGGCTGTGGGTGCGGGCTGGAGCGGGCTTCGGAGCACGGAAAATTCCTTGGAAAACTGTATCACTTTGCGGTCTGGTTTCGGCTGGCCATGGCGAGTTCCAGCATGGCGGCCACGCCGTCGTCGGTGTTGCGCGGGGCAATGCGCCAGCCGCGCTGCGGAGCCAGCTGGAGCAGCTCGTCGGTGGCGTTGCCCATGAGCACGCCGGTGCCGGCCCAGTCGAGCATGGATTCGTCGTTCCAGTTGTCGCCGATGGTCATCACCTCTTCGGGGGCAATGTCCAACTGCGCGGCCAGCCGCTCCAGCGCGGAGCGTTTGGAGACGCCGGGCGGCAGGAGGTCGAGAATGGAGAGATCGTGGCCCGGATAGGCGGTACGGATGCAGGCAAACTCCTCGTTCCAGGGGCAGTCTGCCAGGCGACGCTCGGCCTCGGCCATCTCCTGCAGGGTGCCGGCGGCCATGCCCTGAATCATCTCGACATCATCGCCCAGGGCGGATTCGAGGGGGCGCACGGCGCGAATTGAACCGCGATTGGCTTCCACCCACTTGGCCAGCCTGCCGCGCGCGATGGCCATGTCCTCGACGATGAGGTCGGGCGGTTCGGCGCGATCGAGCGTGAAAACCGTCATTCCGGTGCCGCGCAGCAGGCCGGCCAGGGCTCGGGCCAGCTCCGGACGCAGATGGCGGAAGTGGAGCCGGTCGCCGCGGAAGGTGCGGGTGACGGCACCGTTGGAGGTGACCAGCGGCGTCTCCGGATCGAGGCCGACGCCCGCGAGCAGCGGTGCGGCGGAAGCCTGTCTGCGACCGGTGGCGATGACGATGCGGATGCCGGCCTGCTGGGCGGCGCGCAGGGCCTCGCGATTGCGGCGGCTGACGACGGTGCTGAAGTCGGGCAGCAGCGTGCCGTCCATATCGATGGCCACCATGCGAATGGTTCCAGGCAGGGGCGCGGCGGGGCTGGTCGCAAGGGCAGAAGGTTCCGGCATGACTTCAGTGTATCGGCACGGGGCAGCCGGGCGCGCTATCCTGCTGGCATGCGTAGAGTCTGCTCCCAATGCCATGCCCGAGTTGCCGATGAGGTTGCTGCCACGATTCTGCACTGCCCGGCCTGCGGCGGTCCGCTGCAGGCGGAGCCGGAGCTGGCGCCGGGGCTGGTGCGGACGGAAGAGTCCAGTCCGTCGCCGTCGCCAACCGTGGACCATCGCGGCATCGTGCTGCCGCCGCGCCATGCGGTGGGCGGCATCATCACGCCCTGGTAGGGCTGATTTGCGCGGCCGGGGCCAGCAGATTGGGGCCAGACAGATCGGCGTGGGCCGGAACAGGGCCCGGGCTTGGCGGTCTACTCGTAGCGCAGGGCTTCGGCAGGCAGGATGCGGGCCGCGGCCGAGGAGGGGTAGAGCGTGGCGGCAAGCGCGATCCCGATGGAGACGGCGGCCACCAGCAGGCCATCGGAGAGCCGGGGCGCAAAGGGCAGCGTATCCAGGTTGTAGAGGGATGCGGAGAGATGAATGATGGGGTAGTGCCCGCCGATCCATGCGCCGAGATACCCCAGCGCCAGTCCCAGAGCGGTTCCCACCAGGCTGATGAGCAGCCCCTGCAGCAGAAAGATGCGGCGAATCTGCGCCGGCTCCACGCCGAAGCTCATGAGGATGGCGATGTCGCGGGTCTTTTCCATGACCATCATGGTGAGCGCGATCAGGATGTTCAGCGCGGCGACCAGCACGATCAGGCCCAGGATCAGGAAGGTGACGACGCGTTGCAGGGCGAGAGCGCGAAAGAGCTCGTGATTCTCCTCCATCCAGCTGGTGGCCTGGAAGCCCTTGCCGGCGGCCTGCTCGACGGTGCGGGCGATGCGGTCGGCGGCGTAGATGTCATCGACGCGGAAGTCGATGACGGTGATCAGGTCGGGTTCGGCGAAGAGCCGCTGGGCATCGCTGAGCCGGATGTATCCCATCCCGGAATCGTACTGATAGAAGCCGGAATGGGAGATGCCCACCAGACGAAAGCGGACATACTTGGGCACGATGCCCAGCGGCGTGAGCTCACCCTGCGGGCTGATGACCATGACGGAGTCGCCGACGGAGGCTCCGATCGTCTCTGCGAGATCGCTGCCCAGAATGATGGGCGGCAGCGGCGCGTCCGGGGTGGGCTGGGATGCTGAGTCAGGCTCGGACGCTGGGCCGGGCTGCGCTGCGGATTCCGGAGCGAGCTGCGCGAAGGCTCCTGCCGGTGTGGCGGTCTTTGCCAGATGGCTGATGCGGTCCTCTTCGGCGGGCAGGATTCCCTTGAGCAGCGCACCGCCGTCGCGGGGGCCGCGCGCCACCAGCACCTGCTCATAGAGACCGGGGGCATCGGCGACGACATGGGGCAGTTTGCCGAGCCGATCGACGAGCGGCCGCCAGTCGCGGATGCCCCGTGCGTCGGTGCGCAGCAGATCGATGTGCGCGGAGCTGCCCAGGAGCCGATCCTGCAGGTCGCGCCGCATGCCATTGGTAATGGCGAGGGCGAGGATCAGCGCGGCCACTCCGGCTGCGATGCCAAGGATGGAAATGGCGGTGACCAGGCCGATGACCGCCTGTCTTCGCCGTGCACGCAGATAGCGCACGGCGAAGAACAGTTCAAAGCTGAGCTTCACTTGCCGGCTCCGGATGGGGCGGAGCTGCTGCGGGTGGCAGTCGGAGCAGCGGCCACCAGGATTTTGGCCACGACTGCATTCTCATAGCGGTCATAGACGCGGACGGCGATGCGGTGCTCGGCGGCGGGATCGTCCTCTTGCGGCAGCGGGAGCTTCAGACTGTAGTGCTCGGTGCGCGCGTCGGAGAGAGCGCCGACCGGCTCGACGTACTGCCAGGGGCCGGCGTCGATGGAGTATTGGGCGCGGGCGATGGGCGAGGTTGCATCCTGAGCCGACCACTCCACGGGAATGCAGTGCGCTGCCTTGGCGCAGGCAGTGGTGACGGCACCGGCGTGCAGGGCTTGAATCAGCGGAGGCGTGGTGTCGAGGACAAAGCGGTCGCTGGTGAGCTCTCCCTCGAGCGCATCGGCGGGGGTGTGCGAGGGCAGATCGCTGGCCACGACGCGCACCTGGTAGCCGCCGTCGGGAATGGTGTCGGCATCGAAGCTCCAGGCCTTTTCCTGCAGATTGCGCTTCAGCGGGCGCCAGATGTGTTCGCCGTCGCCGCGGAGATAGAGCGCATAGGAGAGGGTGTCGCCGTTGTCGTCATGCGCGGCCCATCGGACGGTGACTGCGGAGCGATCCTTCTGCGCCTGCAGGGGGCTGCTGGTGGAGGTGGAATCGGCGGCTGCGCCATCGCTGCTCGGGAAGCTGATGTTGACGGTCTGCGAGCTCGTGGAGGCCGGCTGCGGCGTGTAGCGCGCTCCGGGAGCCACCACGATGGCATCGACCACCGGGGCGGCATTGACGGGAAGGTAGTTGACGCCGACGCCGGAGAGATGGCCGCCGGGATCGAGCACGGCCTTCCACTGCAGGTAGCGCCCGGCCGGGGAGGCAATCTGGCCGTCCTTGAGCGGCATCCAATCGCTCCAGCCCCAGTCGCTCTGCCTGCGCACGGGCTGCTCGACGTTGCCGGAGCGGGTCCAGAGGTGGTAGCCGGTGGAGTCCGGATCGACTTCCACGCGACCCCAGCGGGCGAGTGCTCCGGCATCCAGAACACTGCTGGCGTAGGCGTGCTCGGAGCTGCTGCCGCCATCGGCCAGCCGATAGACGGTGCCGGGGTTGGCGGTGGCGATCAGCCAGCCCCGCCCGGCGGGAACCAGAGCCAGCGCCTGCTGGGCATTCACATGGGCCAGGTCGCGCTCGATGCCGTCCTTCTGGATGAGCAGAATCCTGCCCTGATTGCCGGTGACGGCGAGAAGGCCGTCGGCGGTGGCGGCGAGACCGTAGACGATTTCGTCATGCCCCTGCCAGATTTTGCGCGGGGCCTGCCCGTCGGTCAGCGCATCGATTTCGGTTCCGTCGGGAAGCGTGGAACTGGCATTGGCTGCCTGGACGCTGCCGGGCTGGCTGAAGGTGATGGTGATGCTCTGGCCGCCGCTGGAGACGGGCAATGCCGGAAGCGGGGTGTGCGATTTGTCGCCTGCATTGGCCACCCAGATCGTGCCTTCGGCATCGACGGAGAGCGCGGTGACCTCGCGATGGGGCGCGGCAAAGAGCACCACACCCTTGCCATCGGGATGGATGCGGTAGACCAGCCCGGAGCCGTCACTGCCCGCGATCAGATTGCCGGCCTTGTCCCAGGCCAGGGAGCGGATGTGCTGCTCATCGGTGACGAAGAATCGGGTGGCTGCGCTGGCCGGCTGTCGGGGGTCCAGGCGGTAGATGACTCCCGGTCCGCCGGTGGCGAGATAAAGGCGGCCGGCCGAGTCGAAGGTCATGGCCCAGATGTAATGCGCTTTGCTGGCTGTGCCGGTGGTCATTGCCGCATCCTCAGCGGCCAGATCGAAGACGGGCTTGGCTGTTTCGGTATCGAGAGCGGTCTTTGCTGCCGGATCGATGCGGTAGACGCGGCCATCGGGCATGGTCGCCGCATAGATGGCTCCGTCCGGGCCCACGGCCAGCGCCTGAATGGCCAGCGCCTTGGTCTTCAGCAGCGTGGTGGCCGACTTGCCATCCGGGCTGAGCCGCTGCACGGAGGCCGGTGTACCGGTGCCGACGAGAATCTGTCCGTGGGCGTCGGTGGCCAGGGACCAGACAAAGGTCGAGGATGTCTCCTGCAGCTGCGTAGCGAGTGGCCCGCGGCGCAGAATGCCATCAGAGGAGACGGAGACGCCGAGCGGCGTGCCCTTGGTCATCTCGGTGGCAGACTGGGTCCAGAGCTGCGTTCCCTGCGCGACTGCCGGACGGGTGCCGGAGGCAGCCAGCAGCAGGATCGGCAGCAGGGCCAGCATCAGGCCCGGCAGCAGGCCCGGCAGAACTGCCTGCACCGGGCGGCGGGAGACGATCCGGCGCAGAAAGCCGGAGGAATCGCGTGAAAGGGAGACGCGGCGTGCCAAACAGGAAGAATTCATGCTGAGGCTGAGTGTACTAAAAGCGACGGCAGGGTGGCGCGCAGCGTGAGCGGCAGTGCGCGCCTTGCCATTCCTCATCCGAGGGGGGAACAGGCTCTAGTTGGCCAGGACGGCGCGGTAACGGACCCGGTTCTTCTTCACCTTTTCGATGGCCTCATTGGCCTTCTGCATGGGGAAGGATTCGGTCTGCGCCTTGACTCCGTGACGGGCCGCCACGTCGAGCATCTCGCGCAGACGGTGCGGGCTGCCGATCGGGCTGCCGGTGATGGTGCGCACGCCGGAGATCAGCGGGAAGGCATGGAGGGTGACCGGCGAGGGCGGAACACCGACGAAGCAGAGCGTTCCGGTGGGTCGGAGCGCGTTGACGTAGCTCATCCAGTCCTGGTCGGCGTTGATCGTGGTCAGAATGAAGTCAAAGCGGCCGGCGACTTCGCGCATGGCCTTGGTTTCGCGCGTATTGACGAAGTGGTGCGCACCGAGCGCGCGTGCCTCTTCCTCCTTGGCGGCCGAGGTGGAAAATGCGGTAACCTCCGCGCCAAAGACCCGGGCAAACTGCAGGGCAATGTGCCCCAGCCCGCCAATGCCGACCACACCCACGCGCGAGGAGGGATTGATGCCATGGCTGCGCAGCGGGGAATAGACCGTGATGCCGCCACAGAGCAGCGGCGCGGCGCCTTCACTGGAAAGCGTATCGGGAACGGGAACGGCAAAGCGGGCATTCACGCGCACGGAGTCGGCATAGCCGCCGTGGCGGTGGACGCAGGTGGCCTCCGCCGTGGGGCACAGGTTCTCCATGCCCTGCGAGCACCATTCGCACAGACCGCAGGAGTTGGACTGCCAGCCGACACCGACGCGCTGGCCGATTGCGAGGGACTTGACCTCAGTGCCCAGGGCAGTGACCTTGCCCACGATCTCGTGGCCGGGAATGAAGGGGAACTGGCTGATGCCCCAGTCGTTGGAGATCAGATGCAGATCACTGTGGCAAATGCCGCAGTGGGTGATTTGAATCTCGACTTCCTGCGGCTTGAGTTCGCCTGGATTGTAGCGAAAAGGTAGAAGCTCTGCGCCGGCAGCATGGGCTGCTAGTCCTTGTATCTGTTTCATCACACTTCCCCGGATCTTCCTGATTGGCCCCAAAGTACGACAGTTGCGCAGGTGGCAAGTTTCCCCGAGCTGCCTGCGCGCCAGCGAGCTGCCAGAAGCGAAGGCAGTCCGCAGACTCTCCCTAGTGTAACCCGCCCCCGGTTGCGATGTGCAGTTCGAGCGTTCGATAGCCGCGCAGCGCGCCATCGACGGGTACACTGGCGGCAATCTGCAGCGACTCGCCGTTGAGCCCGGCTGCGGCTGCCTGATGCAGCGGCTCCATGGCATTGGCCACGGACAAGGGCAGATCGGGGAGAATCCGGCCGCCCATCGAGGCCTGGGCCTGCGGCAGCAGCAGGCTGAGATAGAGCCGGTTCTGGGCGTGTTGCTGCTGCATGCGGTTCAGCGTGGCGGCAAAGCCCGCGGGATCATGACTGGGGGCGGTGGCATCGAGCGTGCGATCGAGGGTTGCGCCATCACTGACAAGAATCCGCAGGTTGCCTGCAGGCAGATTCTGCGGCAGACGGGCCTGCAGATGGACGATCTGCGACGGCTGCTGCCATCGATGCACCGTGGCCTCCAGCGCAATCGTGTCCCCGGCGTGCACGATGCCGGAGGAAAGCAGGCGCACGCCGTCGAGCGTGGTGGCGCGATTGCCGGCCAGGGCATCGATGTGCAGATCGATGCCGGCAATGGAGTTGGCTGCCGGAGTGCGTTGCGAGCTGGCGTAGAGGGCATCGAAGGTGGATCCGACGCCGATGGCTGCGGCCAGCTGCGGAGCCATGTTTCCGCCGGGCGTTCCCCAACTGTCAATGGGCACGGGCGGCGCACCGGTGAGGCGGATGGCTCCGGTGACGTGATAGCTGGTTTCAGCCGTGCTCTGGTTGGTTTCCAGCAGCAGCTGATAGATGGAAACCAGCAGCGCGGAGGAGGTCATGGTGGGCAGGTTGAGCACTTCCACATGGTGGGTCACGGTTTGTGCGCCGGTGGTGACGGTGACCCGGATCGGGATCATGGCCGCATGGGCGCCGAGCAGTCCGCCGATGGCTGCATCCCGATCCTGGGTGAATGCGCCGATGGTGGCGCCGGTATTGATGATCTTGAAGGCATTGAGCGGCGACGGCAGGGTGGCCACCACGTCGGCCCGGGTCATGGGCAGGGAGACATTCCCGGCCTGCAGGACCGGATGGCCGCAGGCCAGCAGGTGGTGCGCATCCACGTAGGTGACGGTGCAGGTGGCGGCAATCTCCAGATCGCCACGCACCATCTGCAGGCTGACGGCAGAGCCGGGCAGAATCGGCGTGTGGTCCTCGGCGGCGGTGGCGGAGTTGCCCAGCGGTCCGCCGACGGCAATCTTTTCCAGGCCGGTGCCGGCCATCCGCTGCCGCCAGAGCTGGATGGCGGCGTCGGAAAATCCGCTCATCAGCAGCGGCGTGTCCATGGCTTGAACCAGCGGAGCTGTGGCTTGAACCAGCGGAGCTGCGGCCTGCTGCTGCTGCGAGGCGGACGGAAGCGGCTGGGCCGGGTCTTGCAAAGGGACTGCGGCAACGGCCGGTTGGCTGCTGGCGGAGGATGCGATCTGGTCGCGGACCTCCAGCATCTGCTCCATCGGGGTGATGCCAGCGATGGGCTCCTTGCTGAACTGGCCGATGCGATAGGAAAGCGCGCCGAGCAGCCGGGTGCCCACGTAGACCGGGCTGCCGCTCATGCCGGCCACGACGCCGGTGTATTCCGGCTTGGTGCCCTGCAGACGGGCCAGAATGAGGTCGCGGCCGGGTCCGCGCGCTCCACGCAGAATGCCCAGAATCTCCACCTGCATGGGCTCGGGCGCGGTGCCTTCAAAGACCGTCCAGGCGGTGGCAATCAGCCCGCGATGGACCTGGGACAGGGGAAAGATGCCCCCTGTGGATGGAGGCGGATTCGGGGTTGCGGCTGCGAGGGGCGCTGCGGTAGCGGTCCCGACCATGAACAGGCAGACAACGAGCGCACCCACAGCGGGGGCGATTTTTTTGAGGGGGGCAAAAGGGGCGCGAAATTTTCTCTGGGCAACGATGCTCACGTCTACTAATGTAGACGGCAGAGCCTACCCTACGCGGATCGATTGTCCGGAATACAAGCGGATTCCTGCCGGAATCCGGACGCCAGTCGGCGACGGGCCGGCTGGGGTTGGGCTTTGGGTGGGCCGGGGCTGGCGCTGGGCTTCGGATGCAGTCTTCCGGGCATGCGGAGCCCGGCGCAGGGAATGGTAGTGGAGATCCGTCTCAGGCAGGGTACTTTCCATGATTGCTGCACAGCGAATTCGCCTTGTTTTTCTGGCCGCCTGGGCGGGGCTGCTGCTGTTGCCTTCGGTGGCTGCCTGGGCCAGTCCGAGACTGGGCTCGGCTGGCGGACAGGCCGGTGCGGGATCGACTGCGCCGGGGAGTTCGCAGTCCGACAGCTCGCAGACGGGGAACGCGCAGCCGGTGCTGCACCGCAAGCATCCGGCAACGGCAACGGCAACGGATGCGGATGCGAGCCAGCCTTCGCCGCAGCCGACTGGACCGGCAGCACCCGGCGCGCAGTCTGTGCCCGGCGCAGAGACGATGCCAGCTTCGTCCGCGTCTCAAGCTTCGTCCGCGTCTCAAGCTTCGCCAGCGTCTCAAGCTTCGTCAGCCGCTCAAGCTTCGTCAGCCGCTTCCGGTGCTCTCGACGATGCCGGTCCAAACGACGATGCCGGAGCTGTGGTGGTGCCGCGACTGAAGCGCAAGAGCGAGGATGTGCCGCCGCCGCCACCGCCGGCGCTGCGGAATCCGCCGGGGCTGGGAAATCTGACGCTGCAGGTGAATGTGCCGGAGGTTACGGTGGATGTGGGGGTGCTGCTGGAAAAGACGCACCAGTTTGTACCCGATCTGAGCGCTGCAAACTTTGCCGTCTACGAGGACGGCAAGCCGCAGAAGATCCTCCGGTTCAAGCGCGTGGAGGCGCCGATTACCGCGCTGATTCTGGCCGAGTTTGCCGCCACCAACTATCGGTTTGTCTATGACATGCGCAATGCAGCCTGGGCATTTGCCCAGCAACTGCGGCCGCAGGATTACGTTGCGCTGATGACCTATGACCTGCACACGCACATCATCACGGACTTTACGCAGGACAAGAATCAGGTCGTCGAGGGGATTGACGACCTGACGCTGCCGGGTTTCAGCGAGCGGGATCTCTTCGATGCGCTGTATCAGGCGCTGGATCGGATGAGCCGGATCGAAGGGCAGAAATATATTCTGCTGATCGGCTCAGGACGCGATACGTTTTCGCGCATTACGCTGGACAAGGTGCTGCAGAAGATACGCGAGACGCCGAATGTGACGATTTACAGCATTTCGACGGGTGGGTTTCTGCGTGCCGTAATGGGAGGCTCGCCGCGCTATGCGGCTTCGGATGTGACCTATCTGCAGGCGGACAACCAGATGCGCACCTTTGCCCAGATGACGGGTGGGATGTTTTTTGCGCCGCGTTTTGAGGGCGAGCTGCCGGACGATGTGGGCGTGATCAACCAGGCCATCCGCTTCAAGTATCAACTGGTTTACCATCCGACGAACACCAATCCGGATGGCAGCTTTCGCAGGATTCAGGTGGAACTGGTCGACAACGAGGGTCGCCCGATGCAGTTTCAGGACCAGAAGCACAATGCGCTGAAGTATGACCTGATCTACCGCAATGGGTATCGCGCGCAGCAACAGGTGCAGTAGCCGGGCGGAGAGTTCCGCTCAGCGGGTGAGTGCTCGGCGAAGAGGATCGCGGCATCGGCAGCCTGCCAAGGCAGGGAGTCGGGCACCGGTCACTCGGGCACAGGTCACAGAGGGTTGGGTGCCTCCTGTTGCGGGCAGGAGGCACACGCATGATTCCGAAGCGTCAATCTCCGAAGCATCAACCTCCGAAGCATCAATCTCCGAAGTATCTACCTCCGCAGCATTAGCCAAAGAGCGATTTGGCCATATCCCAGGCGTAGTAGACGATGACGGCTGCGGTGAGCAGGGCGGTCAGCGCCACGCTGGTTCTGACGACGGGATCGATGCGATTGACCCGCGAGACAATCGCGTTCTGGATGGCTTTTTCGTGATCGAAGGCCTCGTCGAGAAAGATCTGACCTTCTTCGTCCCGGGTAAGGGTGGCACGATACCCGTACAGCGCGAGGGTGACGACTGCAAGAATTCCCCACGCAATCCAGAGTGCAGGAACGATGTGCATGACTTCCTCCACATCCCCGTAAGGGGTCCGGTTCGGTCCCGATTGCGCTGTTCCGAACAGCAGGGTCGCGGAGTAGCCTGGAGGCCTCAGCAGAAATTCCAGCACGGCACAGGCAGCCGGGGCCGCCCGGCTAACAACTATAGCGCGATTCTGATTCTGTGGCGCAATCTTTTCTGTGTTCGAGGTCACAGATGATTTTCTTTGAGGGGGGTGCAGCGATCTGTGGCTGGAATTGGCGAAGGAAAGCTTGTGTTGCGGGCAGAGAAAGTGCATCGCCGCCGCCCGATTTGGCATCTCATAGAGTGAATTCGGACCAAAATGCTCTTGATTCTGCGCCGAAATCGGAGCTAAATTGATAAGAGGGCATTGCGTTCGCCCCAAAGGAGAAGAACATGGCCACTGCAATCGATTCGTTGACACCTGAGACAAAATCCCTGCCGCTGAACCTGACCCCGTCGGCAATCGCAAAGGTGCGCGAGATCATGGCGACCCAGGATCCGATTCCTGCCGGTTTGCGCGTGGGCGTGGTCGGTGGCGGTTGCTCCGGCTTCCAGTACTCGATGGCCTTTGAGAATCAGGCAGGCATGATGGACAAGGTCTTCACGTACGACGGGCTGAAGGTGTTCATCGACTCCACCTCGCTGATGTACCTGAACAGCTGTGTTGTGGATTATGTGGAGACGCTGGAGGCTGCCGGCTTCAAGTTCGAGAACCCGAACGTGAAGAGCACGTGCGGCTGCGGTTCCTCGTTTAGCGTGTAAGGCTCAGCGTGTAAGGTTTCGCGTGTAAGCTGAATCCTCGGCGCGCCGAATGGCCGTCTTCGGATGACAGCCTTGCTCGGGCCATACAAAGTCCATCCAAATCCCTCTGATGCCGCTCCCATGAGCGGCATTGGTGCTTTTGGGTCCCGGATGGATTGAGGGCAAAGCGGGGCATCCTGTGGAGTGGGCGCTGGAACGGGCAACGGAACAACGGTGTGCGCATATCGATGATCCCACTCAAGCGACCCCACTCAAGTGACCCCACTCAAGCAAAAGACGCTTGAGTGGGCCACCCGTCCGTATGCCAGTGGGTTGCATGATTGTCGCTAGGGCTGGGGCGATTGCGGCTGCGGCGAGGTGGAACCGCTGGATGGGCTGGAACCAAATCCTCCGCTGGAGCCGAAGCTGCCGCTGGAACCGAAGCTGCTGCCGCTGGAGCCGAAGGTGCTGCCGGAGCCTGCTGCGCCGGGTGCCGAGCCGAAGGTGCTGCCGGTGAATGAGGTGGCACTGTTTGATCCGGCGACGGGAATGGGCTGGCCCAGGGCGGCGTTGCCGGAGAGGAACTGTTCCTCGCTGGGGTCGTAATAGAACTCCCACTCGTTGAAGTGCTTTTGCTTTTTGAATTCGAGCAGGGCCTGCTTGTTGCTGGGAATCTTGAAGCCGATGATTCCTGCGCCGCCAAAGGTTTGGGAGCTGCTGTTGCTGCTGCTGCCGAAGTCGGAGGGGGAGTTGCTGCCGAAGGCACTGCCCGAAGGCGAGGAGCCGCCTGCGGTGGCTCCGGGCGTGCTGCCCATGCCGCCTGCGGAGGATCCCAGGGAGAATCCCGAGGAGGACGAGCCAAGCCCGCCGGCGGGTGTGCCCACGTTGGCATTGCCGCCGCTGGGGCCGACGCCGGCCATGGTGGAGGTGCCGCTCATTCCGGCCCCGGCCAGCGGCTGGCCAAAGAAGCCGAGAATCGGCGTCTTGGCCTCGCCCATGTGGATGGGCACCCAGTCGTCCTTGCCGGTGATCGGGTCCTTGTAGCGCTTGCGCAGGAAGCGGATGGTGTTGGTCTTGACCAGGGCGTCGATGGTGGGCGGGAAGGCGCTGAATTTGCGGTAGTAGAGCTGAACGGCGCGCTGATACTGCAGACCGCGCTGGATCAGCTCGCGCTCGCGATCCTGTTCAATGGAGGCGGCCATGCGGGGTGCGGCGATCGAGAGCGACAAGGCCAGCAGGAAGGCCATGAAAAGCACGGCCAGCAGGACGTAGCCCTGCTCGCGCGGTGCGCGGGCCTGCAGCCTGGCGGGTGCGGTTGGGTCGATGCCAATGCCGGGGCCGATGCGGGGACGGACGAGCGCGGCGCGTCGGGCCTGTGTGGCCTGCCGTTGCCTCTCGTTTGTCGGCCGTTGCGCGTCCATGCTAGTTGGACTCCAGCGGGAGTGTCTGGGTGTTGTTGTAGCCCAGATCGGTGACCTGCACACCGGTGGGGGCGATGGAAATAATCTTGAAGCGGTGGTCCACGATCTCGCCGACCCCGGCATCGAAGATGTCTTCGCCTTTGAGCAGGAAGGCGCGATGCGTCCCGTCCTTGGCCACCGAATAGCCGAAATAGTGGAGCGGAATGGAGGGCGGTCGCGGTGCCGGTGGAGGCGTGTACACCGGTGCGGCCGTGCGCTGGCTGGGCCGCGCCGAGGCCAGCGCCTGCTCGATGCGCATGGGGGTGGAGTCCATGGAAAAGATGTTGCGTCCGGTGCCTTCGTAGACGATGGACTCGCTGGCTGCGAGACGCTCGAGGTGCAGCGTTGGGTCCAGGCCCATGGAGGGCAGCTTGTGCGCCTCGCCCGGAATGGAGTTGGGAGTGGAGTTGGGAGTGGAGCTGCCGGCGCGCGTGCGCTGCCGTGGGGTGGTGGTCTGCGGTGCCGGGGCAGCCGGTGGACGCGATGGGCCGCTCATCAACTGGCTGATTGCCAGGTAGGCGACGATGGCCAGCAGTACACCAAAGATGATGACGTTGCGCTTGTTGTCGGTGCCCAGCTTGATTGCGGCCATGTCAGTTGCCCTCCGCGGCTGGTGCTGCGTCGATGGTCTGAGCGGAGTCGGGCTTGGCCATGGGCAGGCCGCTGGCAGCGGCATCGGCCGGACGCAGCCAGGTGGTCATCTGCAGGCGCAGCGCCACCTGTCCGCCCTGCTGGCCGGTGAGGGCCATGGCGCGAATGATGAAGAAGGTCTTGCTGCGCTCGATGCCGTTGATGAAGCGCATGATGGAGGGATAGTCTCCGCTGAGTCCGGCATCCATGCGGATCTCGGTCAGGTCGACGGAGCCGGGCGCCTGCGAGTACTCGACGCGCGTGAGGCGGACGGAGGACTGCGAGGCCAGATTGCCCAGCTCGGCGGCGATCGAGGAGTAGTTGGGCGGAATGCGGTCGATGTAGAACTGGTCAATCTGCTTGCGCGAGGCTGCGACGCGCTTGTCCAGTCCGGCCAGCGGCTTCAACTGCATCTGGAGGGTGCGCATCCGGGTCTGGGTGGAGGCCAGCTCATCCTGGCTGCTGGCACTGGTGGTGCGCCAGTCGAGCGCCACGCGCACGGCCAGCCCGAGGGTGGTGATGGCCATGACGCCGAAGAGCACCGCGTGCAGGCCAAGGGCGGAGAAGAGCAGCTTGCGCAGCTCCTGCAAGGGAATTTTGCGGAGGGTGAGCGGACTCATCGCGGCACCGCCGATCCCTGCCGGGGCGGCATGGGCCTGCCATGCAGCAGCGCGCGCCGGTTTGTGGGGCTGGCCGTGTGGGTGGCAGTGTGTGTGGTGGTGCTTTTTGCTGCGTCCTTGCCGGGGGTGTCGGACTGCTTCCGTTTGCGCGCTTCCATGGCAGCCTTCCGTTCGGCCAGCGTGGCTTGGCTGTATTCGGCCAGCAGATCAAAGTTCACGAGCAGGGGTGCGTTTACGGGCTGCAGGCCGTTGGGGCCGTTGCCGCTGGCGGCGTTTTCGCCCACGATGCGCGGATGGACAAAGCGGGGGGGGTGCTGCATGGCGCGCAGCAGATCGACCACCGGACCGCGCTGGCCGCTGACGCGCAGGCGGAGGGTGAGCCGGCCCTGCTTGTCGCGGACGGGCTCGATGGCCGTGACTTCCACGCCGGCCGGCAGGGTGGTCTCCAGATCCTCCATGGTCTCGGTCCAGGAGAAGGATTTTTCGTCAAAGAGATGATTCAGGTACTCGGCCTGGGTGAGTACGCGCGCATTCTGCGGCAGCTGCATGCTGGCGCGGTCGGCCTGTTCCTGCTTCTGCAGATTGGCCAGTACGCTGTTCAGCCGATCGCGTCGGGCTTCCATGCGCAGGGCGGCCCGGTGGAAGTGCAGCATGCCGAGACCGAGCAGCAGAAGCAGCACGGCCAATACGGCCATGCCCATGCGCAACTGGCGGATGAGCGGCCGATGGTCGGTGTAGGGGCGGGTGGCGAGATTGAGCCGGATCTGCATGGTTCAGCCAGCTCCTGCGAGTGCGCCGGCGGCAGCGGTGGCCAGCCCCTGCAAATGGTCGGCCATGCCGGTGGCAGCGGGGATGGATGTGGGGGATTGCAGCGGCTCGACGACAGGGAAAATCTCCTCGACGATGCGGGCAAATTCGGCCAGGGGCAGGGCGCCGCTGTAGAGAATTCTGCCGGGAGCCGAACGGAGTGTGTCCTCAAAAAAGGCGCAGGCCACGGCCACCGAGCGCTGAATCTCTTCGGCGGCGGCAGCGCCTTCCGGCAGTTCACTGGTGCGATAGAGCAGAATGTCAGAGCCGGAGACGATGGTGAGCGTGAGGCTTGCCGGACTGTGGCAGAGGATCAGCTCCGCCTGCTGGCTGTCCAGCGGGCTGAGCGCGGCCAGGCACTGCGGGAGCAGCACGCCCGGCTCCAGCCCGACGCTGCGCATGAGCGCTTCATACTCCTCGCGGACCGGGCCCGGCATGAGCGCGACCAGGACCTTCCAGGGGGTTTCCAGACGGGTGGAACCCTCGCTCAGAATCTGGTAGCTGATTCCGGCATTTTCCACGTCAAAGGCTACCGATTTGCGCAGGCGGAAGCGCAGGATGGGCAGGATCTCATCGCGGCGTGTCGGCAGGGTGTCAAAGTCCAGCAGGAAGACGCGCACGGTGGCATCCGGAACGACGAGCGTTGCCGCTCGCCCGCGCTGCTCCAGCCGCCCGAGGGCGCCGCGCAGGGCACTGGCAATCTCTGCGGCACTGCGCAGATTGCTCTCCCCCAGCCCGGGCACCAGAGCGCCCTGCGGCAGGGATGCGGTGGCCAACTGAAGCGGTGCGGCAACGCCTGCGGCAATCCCCTCGGCACCGAGGGCCACGGCGACGGGCGGCCGCAGACCGGCGGAGGCGGTGCGCAGTGCTGCCAGAGAAAATGGAATGGAAAGCGGACTCACTAGCGGGAGGCCTCGATGAAGGTGACTTTGTTGATCTCTTTCAATGTTGTGTATCCACGCCGCACGCGGTCAAGTGCCGACTCACGCAGAAAGGACATGCCTTCCTTCTGAGCCTGCCGGCGCACCTCGGAGGTGGGCTTCTTGTCCAGGATCAGCTCGCGGATGGTGTCGGTGAGGTCCAGCAGCTCGTGGATCGCGGTTCGACCGCGATAGCCGGTGCCGCCGCACTCGATGCATCCGGCGCCTTCGCGGAACTCAAAGTCGCGCCATTCGTCCGGATCGAGTCCGCTTTGTACCAGTTCCTCATCCGTGTGGCGGACGCTGACCGTGCAGTGCGAGCAGATGGTGCGCACCAGCCGCTGCGCGAGGATGCAGTTGAGTGCGGAGACAAAGTTGTAGGCCTCGACGCCCATGTTCAGGAATCGGCCCAGAACATCGACCACGTTGTTGGCGTGGACGGTGGTGAAGACGAGATGGCCGGTGAGCGCGGAGTTGATGGCAATCTGCGCGGTCTCCGCATCACGGATCTCGCCGACGAGGATCTTGTCGGGATCATGGCGCAGGATGGAGCGCAGACCGCGGGCGAAGGTGAGGCCTTTTTTCTCGTTCACGGGAATCTGCGTGATGCCGCGAATCTGATATTCGACCGGGTCCTCGATGGTGATGATTTTTTCCTCGTCGCTTTTGATCTCGTTCAGCGCGGCGTAGAGGGTTGTCGTCTTGCCGGAGCCGGTGGGGCCGGTGACCAGCACCATGCCGTAGGGCTCGCGAATGTAGCGGCGGAAGCGGCGCAGATCCTCTTCGGCAAATCCCACGACTTCAAGGGTGAGATTGCGGAACTTCTCGCTCATGGACTCCTTGTCGAGCACGCGGAGCACGGCGTTTTCGCCATGGACGGTGGGCATGATGGAGACGCGGAAGTCAATCAGGCGACCCTTGTAGCGCACGCGGAAGCGACCGTCCTGGGGGACGCGGCGCTCGGCAATATCGAGCTCGCTCATGATCTTGATGCGGGAAAGGATGGTCGAGTGGTGCTCGCGGGCGATGGGGGCCATGGCGGGCTGGAGCACGCCGTCAATGCGGTACTTGACGAGCAGGGAATCGTCGTAGGTTTCGATGTGGACGTCGGAGGCGCGCCGCTCGAGCGCGGTGAAGATGGTCGTGTCCACGAGGCGGATGATCGGGCTGAGGTCCTCATCGGAGGCAAGCTTCTCGATGGAGATGCTTTCGTCGGGATTCTCTTCACTCGAGATCACGTCGAAGGTGAGCCCTTCGCTGGCCTCGTCCAGAACGCGCTGCGACTGCTCGGTCTTTTTGAGCAGATCGTTGATCTGGGAGAGTGTGGCCACGCGCGGCTCAATGCGGCAGCCGAGCAGGCCGGCAATCTCATCGAGCACCATGAGCCGGGAGGGGTCGCTGACGGCAATGACGAGCGTTCCGTCGCGCTGCTCGAGGGGCACAAAGTTATAGCGGAACATCAGGTCCACGGGAACCGTGCGCAGCAGATCGTGCTGAATCTTGAAGTGCTTGAGGTCGGCAAACTCGGCGCGATAGCGATGTGCCAGCTTCTCGGCCCAGGCGCGTTCGTCCGGGGCATCCAAAGTGGGCACGGGCTGGGATGGCCGGGCGGGTGTGCTGCCGTTGCGCGTTTCCGATGGGGTCTCTGGCATGGGTCTTCCGAATCAGTGCGAAAACTGTTGAATCTGGCCGAGGGAAAAGATCGGCAGGTAGAGTGCGATGAGGATGATGACCACGAAGACGCCCATGACCAGCAGAATCACGGGTTCAATGAGGGCCATGGCCGCGGTGAGGTTGGTTTCCACGTCCTCCTCAAAAAACTCGGAGACGGAGTTCAACATCTGCGGCAGGGCGCCGGTCTGCTCGCCGACGGAGATCATTTCAATGGCGACGCTGGGGAAGACGCCGGTTGCCTGCAGGGAGTCGGCAAGGTTCTTGCCCTCGCGCACGGTGGTGACGGCGGAGAAGACGGATTTGGCGATGCGGTTGGAGGAGATGGATCGCGCAGCGGTCTCCAGCGACGGCACCAGCGGCAGACCGCCGGTGAGCAGCGTGGAGAGCGTGCGACCGAAGAGTGCGACCTGATATTTGATCCAGATGCGGCCAAAGATCGGCAGACGGATGCGCACTGCATCCACCAGATCGCGGCCACGGTCCGTGCGGGCATAGCGGCGGGCCAGGAAGCCCAGCGCCACCAGCCCCAGCGCAACCCACGGTCCCTTATGCTGCGCCTGGCGACCGAAGGCCAGCAGCTCGACCGTGAGCCAGGGCAGATGCGAGCCCATCTGGTCATAGAGCGTGGCAAAGCTGGGGACGACGAAGGTGATGAGGAAGATGAACAGCGCCACGACGATGCAGATGAGCACGGAGGGATAGATGAGCGAGGCCGTCAGTTTCTTGCGAAAGGTGAGCGAGATGCGCTGGAAGCTGACGAAGCGCTCCAGCACCTCCTGCAGATTGCCCGAGCGCTCGCCGGCCAGCAGCGTGGTGGTGTACATGACGGGGAATCCACCCTGGGCTTCAAAGGCCGAGGAAAGCGCCTCGCCGGTTTTGACGCGATCGGTCACATTGAGCAACTGGCCGGCAAAGTGGGGATTTTTTTGATTCTTGGCCAGCATTTCCAGCGATCCGTGGATGGGAAGACCGGCCCGGATGAGGGTGAGGAACTGCTGGTTGAAGATGAGAAAGGGCTCGAGCCTGGTCTTCTTCTTGCGGCCGCCCAGCCCGCCTTTGGGCTGGACGTGGAAGACATGGTAGCCGGCATGCACAAATCGCTGCCGCAGCTCCTCGGCAGAGGCTGCAACATGGGTCTGCTCCTGAACGCGACCGCGCTCATCCGCCAGCTTGATCACAAACTCTGCCATAGATTCCGTCTATCGCAAGGGTATCAGCTTCCCAGCATCTCTCCTATACGGACTGGACGCAGCGGCTGGGCGGAACGCTCATCGGGACGGGGGCTCAATAGCCGTTGGCCACCAGCCAGGATTCGCTGAGCAGTCCGGATTCGCTGAGCAGTCCTGACTCGCTGACCTGCGAGTGGTCTGTGCGGTTGCGCAGGGCCGCGGCCTTCAGGAGGATGTCTGCCTCCAGGTTGACCCGCGCTCCGGCCGGCAGCGTATGCAGATTGGTCCGCGCCCAGGTGAGGGGCAGAATCGCAATCTCGATCTGATCGCCGCCGGTGGGGATATTGGTGGACGCAATGGTGAGGCTGATGCCTTCCACGGCGACCGATCCCTTGGGCACCATGTAGGGATGGAGGGATGGGGGCACGCGCAGGGTGAGCCGCCAGTCGGTGGCTGCCGGATCGGGAGCGCTGCCCGAAGGCGATGGGAGCGGGAGCAGAGAAACCAGTTCTCCGGTTTCATCCACGTGGCCCTGGACGATGTGGCCACCGAGCGGCGCACCGGCTGCGGTGGGCAGCTCCAGATTCACCTTTGCGCCGGGCTGCAGCAGGCGCAGGGTTGTCCGTTCCAGCGTCTCCACGGCCAGATCGGCATGGAAGAACTCCGGATTCACGTCCAGTGCGGTGAGGCATACGCCGGAGACGGCCAGGGAGTCGCCCTCGCGCAACTGCCCTGCGATGCCGGGGCAGGAGACGGTCAATCGCTGCACGTTGCCATGCTGCTTCCTCCCCACCACGGTTCCGGTCTGCTCGATGATCCCTGTGAACATGGATTTAGTCTACCGGTTCGGCCGGCCATGGGTCGCGCAGCAGCGCGCTGCAGCAGGCATCGGGTCCGCTGGCACTCCACCGGGCCTGCGGCAGTTGGATGGATTCCGAGGCTTCCGTGGGAGTGTTCGGGGATACCATGCCGGACAGGTTCCCGGCAGCCGCTGCGTCAGCTGCGTCCCTTGCGCCCCAGGCTGGCAGGGCATGCGCGCCCAGGATGACCGGCGCCACAAAACAGGTGCAGCGGTCCACCAGCCCCTGGGCCAGCAGGGCACCATTCAGGTGGCTGCCGCACTCGGTCATCACGTCCAGGATCTGCCGCTGCCCGAGCCACTCCAGCACGGAGGCAAGCGGAAGCCTGCCATGGACTCCGGGGGAAAACTGCTGGACCTCCACGCCGAGCCCTCGCAGCAGCGCCACGCGCTCTTCGTCCTGGCTGACGGTGCAGACCACCAGATCGCCATCGGCCGATTGCACGACCTGTGCGGCAAGCGGAAGCCGCAGGGTGGAGTCAAGAATCACGCGCAGGAGATTGCGTCGCCGCGGCGCTCCGCTGCGGTCGGTGAGCAGGGGATCATCGGCCAGAATGGTGCCGATTCCAGTGAGCACGGCGTCGGCAGCGTGGCGCATCTGCTGCACGGTGAAGCGCGACTCTTCGGAGGTGATCCAGAACGGGCCCTGACCGGGCAGGCCGGGCTGCGGCGCAATTCTGCCATCGAGCGAGAGGGCAACTTTCTGCGTGACAAACGGCATGCCGGTCTGGATCCATCGGGCAAAGCCCTCATTGAGCCGCCGGGCCGCATGCAGGCCGGTGCCGCAATCGACGGCAATGCCTGCCTCACGCAGCATGCGCAGGCCGTTGCCGGCCACGCGCGGGTTGGGATCCTCCGTTGCGACGACGACACGGGCCACGCCGGCATGCTGCAGCGCCAGGGCGCAGGGACCGGTGCGACCGGTGTGGCTGCACGGCTCCAGGGTCACATAGGCCGTGGCACCGCGAGCCTGTTCGCCAGCTGCTCGCAGGGCGACGATCTCGGCATGGTCCCGCTGGTCATAGCTGTGCCATCCCTCGCCCACGCATCTGCCGTCTGGGCTGACGAGCACACAGCCGACCCGGGGATTGGGAGAGGCCAGGGCTGTGCCCATGCGGGCCAGCTCCAGCGCTCGCTCCATCCAGTGGAGATCACGGGAGTGGCTGCCGGGCGGCGGTGCGGCTGTTTCGTTGGGCGGGTGCATCTCAGGCAGCCTGACCGACTTCGCCGAGCAGGGAATCGACAAAACTGGCGGCATCGAAGGGCAGCAGGTCTTCCAGGCGCTCGCCGACACCGACAAAGCGTACGGGCAGGTTCAACTCGCGCGCGATGGCCACCACGATGCCACCCTTGGCTGTGCCGTCCAGCTTGGTGAGCACGATGCCGGTGACGCCTGCAACCTCGGCAAAGAGGCGCGCCTGCTGCAGGCCGTTCTGCCCGGTGGTGGCATCCATGACGAGAAGCACTTCGTGCGGCGCTCCGGGAACCAGGCGGGCGGCGGTGCGGCGCATCTTGCCCAGCTCGTCCATCAGCCCGCTTTTGGTGTGGAGGCGACCGGCCGTATCCACGATGAGCAGATCGAGATTGCGAGCCTTGGCGGCGCTGATGGAATCAAAGAGCACGGCGGAGGGATCGCCGCCCTGCCTGGTACGGATCAGCTCGACGCCGGAACGCGCAGCCCAGACCTCCAATTGCTCGATCGCAGCGGCGCGGAAGGTGTCTGCCGCGCAGAGCAGCACGCTGCGGCCTTCGTTGCGGTAGTGGGCTGCGAGCTTGCCGCTGGTGGTGGTCTTTCCGGTTCCATTCACGCCCACCAGAAATAGGACTCTCGGGGGCTGGCTGACGGCGACCTCGGGAGCGGTGGGAGCAGCCGGCTGGGTCGCATTCAGCAAAGCCAGCAGCTGCCGGGCCAGAATCTGGCGCAGCTGGCTGCCGCTGTCAATGCCGTCGCGCCGCGCCTGCTCGCGCACTTCCTTCAGAATGGCGGTGGTGGTGGGCAGGCCCAGGTCGCTGGTGAGCAGGGCAGCCTCCAGCTTTTCCAGAGCGTCCTCGTCCACCGGGCGGGTCATCGCCAGCACGTCGTCCAGCTTGGCGGCCAGCGACTCGCGGGTGCGCGTGACCGCCTGCTTCATCCTGGCCAGCAGACCGACGGCAGGGGCTTCGACTGGCTCCTCAGCCTCCGGGGATTTTTTGCTTCCAAATAGACGGGAAATCATCCTGCTTTTTCCGCTCCGCTCTGCACGAACTCAGCTTTCCTTGCGATACAGCAGGTCGTACATGGCTCGCCGTCGCGCCGCATTCACTTCATTCCGATTGCCGGTTGCATCCAGCATGGGATCCTTGCCGGCATCCTCGTCCTCGGCCTCACTGCAGGCCGGACAGCGATTGGCAAAACCCGGCTTGCCGGGCCGCAACTCGAACTCTTCCGAGCAGACAACGCAGGTGCGGATCGGGAATGGCATACCACACTATTTTAGCTCAGACGCATTGCGCATACAGGGGCTGCGCCGGAGTGCTGGATCATGGTTTGCCGTTGCTGGAGGCGGGAACATGCGAGGTCATGCCGCGCAGGAAAAACTCCCGGGCAAAATCCGTACCGGCGTCGCCGGCTGTTTCCAGCGCTCCGTTGAGCAGCGTGAGCGAGAGTCCGCGGCTGGAGGAGGGATAGTAGAGGTTGGAGATGGCACCTGCGGTGAAGTTGCCCAGGACATGGGAGTAATTGGGTTGCCAGCGGCCATTGTCTCCGCGCGTGATGAGGGCCGTGGAAATGGCATAGAGAGCGCGCTTGAAGACGGATCCCGAGCCCATGTAGAAGTAGCGCGGATCCTGATGGAACAGGGATGGGAAGACGGCTCCGCCGAGCATTCGGCCTGTGAAGCTGTTGGCATAGGCGGCTCCATACCGCCGACCGTATCCGGCGACGCCCTGGCCGTAGCCGGGAAAGGTGTCACGCGCCTGCTCGACACCGGCAATGACTCCGGCACCGGCGAAGGTCATCGGGTCAATCATGGAGCGGAAGGCCAGCGCGTATTTCTGGCGCGGCAGCATCGGGGGAGCGTTCCAGTCAAAACTGCTGTAGAAGTTGGGAAAGACTCCCATGACGCGCTGCTGCACGGCAATCTGCACCTGCTCCAGAGAGAGCTCGGTGGCGCTTCCGTCCACGCGCACCTC
>JAJZGG010000084.1 GCA_021804965.1 Acidobacteriota bacterium | reverse complement strand
GATGGTTTCGCTGAACAGAAACGTCTCCTGCGGCACCATGCCGATATTGCGGCGCAGCCGCTGCAGCGGATATCGCTTCACGGGAACGCCATCCACGAGCAGGCTTCCCTCGGGCGCGTCGAGCAGTCGCGGAATCAGGTTCACCAGCGTGGTCTTGCCTGCGCCTGTCGGGCCAATGATGGCCAGGGTCTTGCCTGCTGGAATCTTCAGGTTGATCCCGTGCAGCACCTCGCGGTCGCCATAGCGGAAGCTCAGGTCGCGGAATTCGATCTCTCCGCGCAGCGGTTCGGTCTGCTCGCCCAGCGCCGCATCGGCAAAGCGATCGTCAATCTCCGGCCTGGCCTGCAGAATCTCGTCAATGCGCTTCACCGAGGCCGTTCCGCGCTGGAAGATGTTCACGACCCAGCCGACGGCGATGATCGGGAAGGTGAGCATCACCATGTAGGTGTTGAATGCGATAAAACTGCCCACGTTAATGCGATGGCTCAGCACCTGGTGGCCGCCCACCCACAGCGTGATCACCATGGCCACGCCCAGCACAAACTCCAGCGTGGGCCACAGCATGCCCATCAGCTGCACCAGCCGCAGGGCGCGGCGGATGTACTCCTTGTTGGCGGTTTCAAACGAGGCAATCTGCACCTTCTCCCGCGCAAAGGCCCGCACCAGCCGCGCGCCGGAGAAGTTCTCCTGCGCAAAGGCGGTGATCTCGGAGAAGCTGGCCTGAATCCGTTCAAACCGCTCATGAATGCGTGCGCCAAAGTACTGCACCAGGATGCTTGCAATGGGCATGGGTGCCAGCGCCACCAGCGTCAGCCACGGGCTGATGCGCAGCAGAAAATACAGAGCGCCCACGCTGAACAGGATCGTGTTGGCGCTGTACATGATGGCCGGGCCCAGCATCTGCCGCACCGCATTCAGATCGTTGGTCAGCCGCGCCATGATGTCGCCGGTCCGGTTGCGCTGGTAGTAGGCTGCGTCCAGCGTCTCCAGCCGCGCAAACAGGTCGTTCCGCAGGTCCAGTTCAATATCGCGGGAGATGCCGATCAGGATCCAGCGCGAGGCATACAGAAACACGCCCTTCAGCAGCGCAATGCCGATCAGCATCGCCGCATACACCAGCACCAGTCGTGCCATCTCCGCCGCCGATCCGCGATTGCGGTTCAGCGCATTGATTGCCCGCTCGATCACCAGCGGAAACAGCACCCAGATGCCGTTGGTGGCAATCAGTGCCAGGGTTCCGCGCAGGTAACCCCAGCGGTAGCGTGCCATGTACCGGAAGAGGGGCTTGAGGTCTCGCAGCATGCTTCCATTGTATCGGGAGCGGGCAGGGATGGCGGGCAGGAAAGCATCGCTGCCTCCCCTCGGCGTGCAGGCTCTAGGTCGGTGTGCGCAGCAGCAGGTATCCGCCGGCCAGCCCAAACAGAATATCCGGCGACCACGCCGCCAGCGCCGCCGGCAGGTAGTTCACGCTTCCCATCGCATCAAACAGTCCGGCAATCACCCAGTAGCCCACTGCAATCGCCACCGCCGTCGCCACTCCCGTCAGCGATCCTCGTTTGCCCATCGACAGCGCAAAGGGAATGGCCAGCACCGCCATCACGATCGTCACCAGCGGGTAGGCCAGCTTGTGGTACAGCTCCACGCGCAGCCGCATCGTGTCGAAGCCGCTGCGCTGCAGGTCGTGGATGTAGCGGTTCAGCTGGCTGAAGTTCATCTCCTGCGACTGCAGGTTTTCCTTCTTGAAGTATCCGGGCTGCTCGGTCACCTCCGGGAAGGATGCCTTCAGGAACGACCGGAAGGAGGTCTGCGACGAGCCGGAAAAACTTCGTTCCCAGCCATTTTCAAAGACCCAGCCATGCGTCTCCTCGTCCCACAGCACACGCTCGGCATAGATGCGCCGCCGCAGGGCAAAGCTCTTCGCGTCAAACTCAAACAGTGTCAGGTTGGCAAAGGCATTCTGATCCGGATCGAAGAACTGGTAGTAGAAGATGCTGGCCTCGCCGCTTCCATGCGGATTGCCCACAATCCACTTCTGGTCCGGATGCAGCGTCGTCTGCGCCGGCCTTCCCTTGATGGTGTTGCGCAGCGCCTCCTGCTCGCGGTTGGCCTGCGGCAGGTAGGACTGGTCGAAGGCAAACAGGCTCACCGCCAGCGTCGCCGCAATCACAAACACCGGAATCACCAGCCGATACAGGCTCACGCCCGTCGCCTTCATCGCCGTCAGCTCGCTGTTCCGCTGCAGGATGCTGAAGGTCACGAGCGCGGCAATCAGCACGCTCAGCGGTGTGATCTGGTAAACCATGCTCGGCGCCAGATGCACCAGGTAATCCCCCACCACATAGAGCGCGACATGGTTGCGCAGGATGTCGGCAACCAGCTCAAAGAACGTGAAGATCAGCATCATCAGCACAAATCCGCAGAGGATCATCAGAAACATCTTCAGAAACTCGCGCAGCACATACTGATCCAGAATCAGCGGAAATCCCCGCCGCTTCCAGCGTGGAAACGAGTGGGAGAGCTGGCTGCGCACCCGCCGCCGCCAGCTTCGCATGCGTAGTCGCACCATCCACCGGCCTCTGTGGTGCAGGGAGTGGGGCAGCGCTGCCGAGGCTGTCGCGGCCATCTCGCTGGCATCGCCCGTGGTCATCGGCAGTGCATCCAGCGCAGCCTGCATCCACCGCCCCAGCCGCCGCTGCAGCGCATGCGTCAGCCGTCCGCCGCTGGCCATCTCCGTCAGCAGAAAGATGCCGGCAGCGGCAAACAGCAGGTTCGCCAGCCAGACCGCCAGCACCGGTGGCAGCTTGCCCGTCCTTCCCCAGGCCACCCCCAGATTCGACATCAGGTAGTAGGCCAGCACGAGCAGCAGCGTATACACAAAGCCCATGCTCTTGCCGCCGCGTCGCGAGGCCGCACCCAGCGGCACACCCACCAGCATCAGCACCAGGCAGGCCATCGGATACGCCAGCCGGCGATTCAGTTCAATCAGGTCGCGCCGTCGCTCTGTTCCGTGGCTGCGCCGCGCGGCCTGCAGCAGCTCCCGGTTGCCCATCGCATAGAGCGGCGTATCCATCCTGCCCAGGTGGATATCGCTCTGCGGACTGAAGGTCAGCGGACGGTCTGTGCTGGCAAAGGTGGAGATCGTGTAGTCATCCGGCTGCGTCGGGTTCACCGTATGCTGCGAGGCGTTGCGCAGCCGGATCAGCAGCCCCTGCTCGCTGTCATCGGTAATCGTCGCCGACTCGGCCGTCGTAATCTGCGGCGTGATCGGATTCGTCACGTCGGCCACAAACATCTGCTTCCAGTTCGCCACACCGCCGCTGGACCGCGTCTCCTGCACATAGACCACCGTGTTGCGGAAGTCCTCATAGAAGACCCGTGGCTGCACCTCAAACGATGCCTGGCTTTTCGCCAGTGAATTCTGCAGTGTCAGGATCGCGCGATTGGCCATCGGCGAAAGGTACAGCGAGTTCAGCAGTCCAAAGGCCGTGCCCAGTCCCGCCACCAGCGCGGCCACCCGCACCAGATACCAGATGCCCATCCCCGTGGCCCGCATCGCGATAATCTCGGAGTCGGCCGCCAGCCGGCTCAGCCCCAGCAGGATGCCCACCAGCACCGCCATCGGAATCGTCAGCAGGAAGGTGTTTGGCAGTGTAAAGAGGATGATCTGCCCCAGCGCCGTCAGGCTGGAGCTGTTGCGCACCACCATGTCCAGGATCTGTTCCAGCGGGCGCATGAACAGAATGAAGGTAAACAGCGCGCAGCCCAGAACCGCATGTGTTGCAATCTCGCCGAGAATGTAACGGGTCAGGATGCGCACAGGAGTCAGCCTGCAACCAGTCTATCCTGCAGCCGTGCCCCGCCGCCGCTGCTCGCGCCGGGTTGCCGCGATTTTCTCCCCGGTTAGCCTCGTGTCGTGCCTGTCTGAAGCAGGCGATACTCCTGCATCAGCTCTGCATCCCAGCTGGAGGATTTCTGGTTCGCGCTCCGGATCTGGTCCGGACCGCGCAGCCGCGCCTCATGCAGCGCCTGTTCGGCCTCCCGCAGCACCACCACCGGCGACCGCCCCTTGCTCTCCGCCACGGCAAAGCAGGCGCTCAGCCGGATGCTCCGCCCGCCGATCTCGAACGGCACCTCAAAAATATCCGAACGCAGCCGCTCGGCCAGCAGCACCGCATTCACCGCACTACAGCCCGGCAGCGCAATCAGAAACTCATCATCGCCCATCCGCCCCAGCATGTCATAGCTGCGCAGCAGCGACTGGACCCTCTGCGCCACCCGCCGCAGCAGGTCATCGCAGGCCTCAATGCCCAGCTCCGAGTTCCAGTGTCCGAAGTCATCCAGGTCCAGCAGAATCACGCACAGCCCATAGTTCATCCGCTGCACCCGGTCGGTCTCGCGAAACAGAATCGACAGAATCGCATCGCGATTCAGCGTTCCCGTCAGCCGGTCCCGCTCCGCCTGCGCCAGCGAGCTGTCCCGCAGGTGCACCAGCTCGCTGCGCAGCAGATGCATCCGCCGCATCGCGCCCAGCCGCAGCGGCCACTGCTGCCGGGTCGTCTCCCTTGGCAGCAGGTCGTCAATCAACCCCTCGCGCAGCCGTCGGCTCCACAATTCGCTGGCCGTCTCCGGATCTTCCTCTTCGGTCACCGCCGCTGCAATCACGCCCAGCGCGCTGCGCCCGGTCACACCGCTCTCCTGCAGCGCAGCCAGCAGTTGTCCGCTGGCCACCGCCTGCACACCGCCGTCCAGCAGCAGCACAGAGCCCACCCGCATCCGCGGCACCCGCTCCATCAGCTCCGTCGCATCGGCAACCATCTCCAGTTGAATCTCCGATGAGCGCAGCACCAGGCGCAACCGCTCCCGCAACGCTTCCTCATCCGTAAGAACCAGCACTTCACAGCGTGGACGATCCGGCATCTTTCCCTCCGCACCACGCTTATCGGTCATTCTCAGAATTCCCTTAATCTTTTCTCACCTTTCCCGCTGCGCAACCGTAACTCTGTCGCAAAAAGCAACAGGGCAGCCATTGGCCGCCCTGTTGCTGCTGCATTCTGCTGCTTCGCTCAGTCGATGAAGTCCACCTGCGGCTTCATCGGAATAATGCCGCGCTCGTAGCCGGTCTCCAGCAGCTTGCGAATGGCCACGCGTCCATCCTCGCCATAGCTCAGCGTGCGCTCGTTCACATACATGCTCACAAAGCGGTTGGCCAGATTCGTGTCCAGGTCGCGGGCAAACTGCATCGCATACTCCAGTCCCTGTTCGCGATTGTCCAGCCCATGCTGAATGCTGTCGCGGAGTGCCTGGGTCACGGTTCGCATCACGTCCGGGCCCAGATCGCGACGGATTGCGTTGCCGCCCAGCGGCAGCACCAGCCCGGTCAGCTCGCGCCACCACACACCCAGATCCACAATCTTCGACAGCCCGTTGTTCGCATAGGTCAGCTGTCCCTCGTGGATGATCAGTCCCGCATCAAACCGCCCGGCCAGAATCTCCGGAATAATCTGGTCAAAGGGAACCACCTCGGTTTCAATCTCCGGATTGAAGATCTTCAGCGCCAGATAGGCCGTCGTCAGCGTGCCCGGAATGGCCACCTTCACGCGCTTCAGGTCCTCCAGCGCAATCTTCCGGCTGGCCACGATCATCGGCCCATAGCCTTCGCCCACGCTGCCGCCGCAGCTCATGATCGCATAGCGATCCTGAATATACGGATAGGCATGGAACGAGACGGCCGTCACGTCAAAGAATGCCTCATCCATCGCGCGCCGGTTCAGCGTCTCAATATCGCAGAGCGTGTGCTCAAAGCGATACCCCGGCACACGCACCTTGTTCGTCGCCAGCCCATAGAACATGAAGGCATCATCCGAATCGGGGCTGTGTGCAATCGTGATCGTGCGTACCTTCTCGGTCAATCCAACCCCTGCATGCAAGTCACTCACTGTTGCCATACTCCTCTCAAAATCCTGCCCGGTTCCCGATGCCGGACCCATCATTTCCTCTGTGTGTTGGATGCGCAGCAGTCGCTCCACGGCTCACAGCGCCGTCCGCGCGTCCTGCCATATGCAACGAACCCGTTGAGCGAATCCTGCCCCAACGATCCCCGATCCGCCCATTCCCCGGCGGTCAGCTTTACCGCTGAGCGGAGCGAACGCGCTGCCAGGAGCAGGCCAGCGTTGCCGCTGCCACCACTTTCACCGCATCCCCCGGCAGGAACGGCAGAACCGTATGCGCCAGCAGCACCGTCAGCCCGGCATGGGTCAGCAGCATCATCCACAGTGCGCCCATGGCCAGCGTGCCTAGGCTGCCCGCAGCCGTAATGGCCAGCGTGCGGCCCATGCTCCGCGAACCCCGGCGCCACAGCCAGGAAACCCCCGCTGCCACCATTGGATAGCTCAGCAGATAACCGCCCGTCGGCCCCAGCAGTTGGGCCAGTCCGCCCAGTCCGTGCGGCGTAAATACCGGCAATCCCATCGCGCCTTCCGCCAGGTAGAGCAGCATCGTCGTTGCCGCCATTCCCGGCGACAGCATCAGGCCCAGCAGCAGCACGGCAAACGGCTGCAGTGTCACCGGCACCGGCGTAAACCAGAGGGGAAAGGACACATGCGCGCAGGCGGCAATCAGCAGCGTCGCTGCCAGCACGGTGGCTGTCTTCCGCACCCGCTCATCCAGAACCGGCAGGGTGTTCACGGTGGTCTTCATCGTAGGCCGCATGGCTTATCTCTCCGCTTCCGTTTTCTTCCCGTTGTTCCCGATCTTCCGGCCCGGTCTCATTGGCGGGCCCGGCAGCCGGGCATCACCCTGAGCATACCAGAGCCTCACCCCGGTCGGGTGGCCTGTCTCAATCCGCCTTTGCCGGCCCGGTCGACTCCCGCACCACCAGCTCCGGCTGCATGATTACCGCCGCCGCATAATCGCCCTTGGGATTGCCGATCCGGTCCAGCAGCAGCCGTGCGCCGCGACGGCCCATCTCCTGCAGCGGCTGTCGCACCGTCGTCAGGCTGGGCGTAAAGAATGCAGCCGACTGGATATCGTCAAATCCCACCACGGAAACATCGGTCGGCACGCGCAGCCCGGCCTCGGACAGCGCACGGATCGCCCCAATCGCCGCAATGTCGTTGAAGCAGAAGACAGCCGTGAAATCCCGCGTCCGTTCGATCAGCTGCTTCATCGGCTCGTAGCCAATCTCCGGCGACATTGGATGCAGTCCGGCCTTCATCTTCCAGCCCGTCGCATCAATGCGCAGCACCAGCGCCGGATCAATCTTCAGCCCCAGCGTCTTCGCAGAGCGCTGCACCGCATCCCAGCGATATTCCGAGTCCGGAATGGCCTTCGGGCCGCGCATGAAGGCAATCTTCCGGTGTCCCAGCTTCTGCAGATGCTCCAGCGCCAGAAACACTGCCCGCTCGTGGTCCAGCATCACGTTGGTCACGTTGGGCTTGGAATCATGCGCGGAAATCGCCACAATCGGCAGATTCAGCTCAAAGGCAACCGGGGTGTTCAGCAGCAGAATCCCATCCACCGCTCGCTCCTGAAACAGCTTCGGATACTCCACCATCAGCTCCGGACGCCAGTCATGGCAGGCCGTGAAGTAGAAGTACTGCGCCGCCGTCAGCTCGTCCACCACCCCGCTCATCACGCGCGTAAAGTAGCCTTCGCTCATGTCCGGTGCCAGCACGCCCACGCTCATGCTGCGGTTCTGGCGCAGCGATCGTGCAAAGTAGTTCGGCCGATAGTTCAGCTTCTGCGCCGCTTCCATCACGCGCTTGCGTGTCTCCGGGGGAATCGACTTCGCCGACGGGGAGTCATTCAGCACCAGCGAAACCGTCGTCTGCGACAGTTCCAGGTACTCAGCCAGCGTTTTCAGGTTCACATGCCCGGATTTGGGATTGCTCTTGATCTTTGGCATTCCCATTGTTTAGCAGATTCCGCCCGACTCACGGTAGGGATTTCGGCAGGAAATTCAAGTTTCTCTTTGCCCGTCAGCCTTTTCCGCCGCGTACGCTCTCCCATGCCTTTGCATACTTCCAGCTGATGTAGGCCGAGTGGTAGAGATGAAACAGAAATCCCTCCCGACCATCCAGAAAGCCCAGCCGGAACAGATAGTTTTTGGCAAAGGTCAGCACCGGATTCACCACGCCCATCGCCAGAAACGCCGCCGTACTCCGGTAGCCGCGCCCCTTGCGCAGCACCAGCGGCACGCTCGCCGAGCTGTAGCGGTTCATGTGTTCCAGATAGAGCGCCAGCGTCGGATACTGGTAGTGCAGCAGGTCGTGCTTCAACTTTCCCTTGGGCCCGGCCCACTTCGGCGTGGCATGCGGTTCGGTATCCTCCGGCAGACGCGCCGTCCCGCGACGAAACAGCCGCAGCTTGTAATCCGGATACTGGCCGCCGTGTCGCATCCATCGGCCAAAGACCTGATTCCGTCGCGGCACCCACCAGGCATCCAGCTTCGGCTCGCCGGCCAGCAGCGCCCGAATCTCCGCACCCAGCTCCGGCGTCAGCTCCTCGTCGGCATCCAGCGAGAAGATCCAGTCTCCTGTGCATTTGTCGATGGATGAGTTCATCTGCGGGCCATATCCCTTCCACGGCTCGCGATAGACCTTCACGCCAAACTCTTCGGCAATCTCAATCGTCCCGTCCGTCGAGCCGGAGTCCACCAGCACAATCTCGTCGGCCCAGCGCACACTCTCCAGCACCCGACGCATGGTTGCCGCTTCATTGCAGGCCAGCATGGCTATGGAAAGGCTCATCGGACTCCGGTCGGCAGTGCCTGCGCTTCAGCGGTAATGCAGGTGATCGTCAATCAGGCGTTCCACCAGCGGCACCAGCGTCTCCCCGGTCTTGGCCAGCACAAAGCCCTCGGTCGTCAGGTCCAGCTTGAAGCTCGTATTCCGCGCCGAAATCCAGATCTGGCGCACCGGCGCATTCGGCGTGATCACAAACTTGCCCGCCGGCTTCTCAAAGACCACATACAGCGCTCCAGCCTGCTCTTCGACTTCAAATCCGCCATCACCCTCGGCATCGAACAGCGTCTGCTTCAGCTCTTCCATCGCCGCATCGGCGGCGCGACGAAATACGCCTTCCTCCATCATGGCCTCGCTCATGGGCATAGTGTAACAACAGGCCCGGCATCCCCTGCCTGCCCACCTTTATCCCCCATCAGAATTTCTGATTGGCCCACCGCCCCATGCGCACGATAAGGTATCTGCAAGTCAGGTTCAGCTTCCCGGCCTGCATCCCACCGTTTCCGATTGGAGTCCATCGCATGAGTCAGCCTTCCGCACCCTCGCGTCGTGGTTTTCTTGGCCAGGCCGCCCTTGGCGTCGCCGCCGCACTGGTTGCCGCCGCACCTGCCCAGTCCCAGATCGTCTGGCAGCAGGACCAGTGGAAGTTCCCCGAGTTCGACGCGATTCTCCACTCCAAGCGCCGCATTCGCCTCGTCGCCGAGTGCAACGTCATCGAGGACGGCGAGGTCCTTGGTGCCGTGCGCAACGCCCTCAACGCCATGCATTACGGCTTCAGCGTTCCCATGGACCAGATTCAGGTTGCCGCCGCGCTCCACGGACCGGCCAACCTGCTCAACTACGACGATTTCATCTGGCAGAAGTACAAGGTCGGCGAGTGGTTCAAGCTTGACGATCCGCAGACCGGCAAGCCCGCCGAGCGCAACATCTTCTATCCCAGCAAGGCCGGCTCCGCGCTCCACTACACCTCCACCGACCCCAACAGCCCCAACTCCGCCGAGATGGACGCCTCCATCCAGGGACTGCAGGCGCGCGGCGTCACCTTCCTCAGCTGCCACATGGCCACCGAAGCTCAGGCACGCGTCCTCATTCGCCGCTTCAGCCTGAAGGCCCAGCCCGAGGAGATTGTCCATGAGATGCTCGCGCACACCCTCCCCGGAGTCATCGTCGTCCCCGGCGTCGTCGGCACCGTCACCATGCTCCAGTCCGTCGGCCACTACAGCTATCTGAAGATCGTTTAATCCACCGTTCTCCCGCAGTTTTCGGAAGGGAAACCATGAAACCGATCCATCTGCTCGCGGCAGCCTGCCTGGTTGCCGCGCCCATCCTTCTCGTCGCGCAGCAGCCGCTGCTTCCGCCGGTTCCGCCGTACTCCAAGCCGCTGCCGCCCTGGTCTGCCGGACACAACGATCCGGCCGCCTCGCGTGGATACGTCTTTCCGGTCGGCGATGTGGACAACGTTCCGGACCTGCACGGCAACCCCGCCGATGCGCAGTTGGTTCTCTTCATCGGCGGCAACCAGTTCTTTGTGCTCCCGCGCCTGGTCGCCCGTTTTGAGCAGCTTCATCCCGAGCTGCGCGGCCACATCTTCTATGAAACCCTGCCGCCCGGCATCCTGCGGCAGCAGATCGCCCATGACAACACCCTCACCCTCGGCAACCTCACCCTGCGCGTCGTGCCCGACGTCTATGAGGCTGGCGCGCGTGTCCTGGACGCCATGGCCGCTGCCGGCACCGTTGATCACGTCACCCGCTACACCACCAACGATCTGGCCATCATGATCCCCGCAGCCAATCCCAAAGGCATCCACTCGCTCAGCGATCTCGCCCAGCCCGGGCTTCGCCTCAGCATGCCCAACCCCGCCTGGGAGGGCATTGCGCGCCAGATCGGCACCGCCCTGCGCAACGCCGGCGGCGACGCGCTCTACCAGTCCGTCTACATCTCCAAGGTCGCCACCGGTCAGACGCAACTCACCCAGATCCACCATCGCCAGACGCCCATGCGCATCCTCAGCGGGCAGGCCGATGCCGGTGTCACCTGGTCCTCGGAGGTTGCCTTCCAGCAGAGCATCGGCAACCCCATCCGCGGTATCGCCATCCCGGCTGCGCAGAACGTCACCGCCATCTACGCTGCAGGAGTCCTGCGCAACGCACCCCATCGCGCCGCAGCGCAGGCCTGGGTCCAGTTCCTGCTGTCGCCGGAGGCGCAGGCCGCCTACCAGAGCTTCGGCTTCCGTCCCTATACCCAGCCTGCCCATCAGATGCAGCCCCAGGAGATGCCTCACTGATGCGCAAGCACTCCATCCTGCTGCTGAGCCTCTGTATCCTCGTGCTCTACGGCAGTGTGCTGCGCTTCGGGCTTTCCCGGCCGCACCTGGCCACCGGGTGGTCGCAGCCTGTCGCGCCTGTGGGCACCATGCCCTGGCAGGCTCCGGCCACTGACTCCATCCCCACCGACGCGCAGGGCGAGACCATCCGCGAGGGCCGCCGCATCTTCATGGCCACTCCGCTCTTTGCCTCCGATCACGCCCGCGCGCTCATCAGTTGCTCCAACTGCCACATGGAGGGCGGTCTGCGCCCCTACGCCTCGCCGATGGTCGGCATGACGCGCATCTTTCCCACATATAACAAGCGTGCCGGTCGCGTCATCAGCCTTGCCGAACGCATTCAGGAGTGCATGGTCCGCAGCGAAAACGGCACTCCGCTCGACCCGCAGGGCAGGGAAATGCGCGCCCTGCTCGCCTATATCGACTGGGTCTCCACGCCGCAGCCCACCCGCCGCAAATTCGTCGGTCGCGGACTGGTCGCCCTGCCCGTCCTCACGCCTGACCCGCAGCGCGGCCAGCGTCTCTACGTCGCCCAATGCGCAGGCTGCCACGGAGCCGCCGGTGCCGGCTACACGCCGCAGTTTCCTCCGCTCTGGGGTCCGGACGCCTACAACGACGGCGCCGGCATGAACAACACCGCCAAGATGGCAGCCTTTGTCTACCACAATATGCCGCAGAACCGCCCCGGCACGCTCAGCCCGCAGGATGCCTGGGACGTGGCCGCCTTCGTGCACAGCAAGCCTCACCCGGCCTTCAACCCGGCCTACAAGCATTACTAGGGCCACAGCCGCGCCGTAGCCGCAATCAGTTCAGGAACATCGTGTAGTAGAGCGTATCCCGCTGCACCGGCTTGAAGCCCGCATCGCGGATAATCCGCCGCAGCTCTTCCTCGGTCGTGCAGTTGCTCGTGCCTGCCGCCTTCACCACGTTCTCTTCCAGCATCACCGAGCCCACGTCGTTGCCGCCAAA
>JAJZGG010000137.1 GCA_021804965.1 Acidobacteriota bacterium | reverse complement strand
ATGCAGGCGCTTGTCCTGCCTGTCGGTGAGCCGCAGCACAAAGCCATAGGTGGCCAGCAGCCAGCACCACAGCAGCAGCGAACCCTCCTGCCCGCTCCACAGCGCAGAAAACTTGTACGCGGTCGGCAGGGCAATGTTCGAGTGCTCCACAATGTATTCCAGCGTGAAGTCATTGTGAAAGGCCGACCAAACCAAAGCAAATGCTGCTGCGGTCACCGCCACAAAGCCCGCAATCCCAGCCCGCCGCGCCGTCTCCAGCAGTCGCTCCGGCGACACCCTGGCCTGGCCGCCAACCGCCTGCAGCCGCAAACCCACTCCACCGGCAAACAGGTTATAAACCGCCAGAATCAACGCAATGAGCAGTGCAAAACTGCCGAATGCTGCCATCTCTCTGTCCTGTCTCCTTCGCTGCAATCCCCGAGCGTATTCCTCTCGATTGTCGCACCCGCATCTGACCTCGGCAATCCGGGAAACGCAGAGATTCCCTCCAGATGGTATCCGCCGCGTCCATCCACCCGTATCCATCGAAGGATGGAGCTGTCTGAGAACAGACCTTGGGCAGCGCAATCGTGCGGCCTGGCAGCGATCGAAAGGGATGTAAAAGATAGGGCCGAGGAGATGGGGCAGGGAACTGTCAGCTTACGCGCCGCAGCCCGCAGGGATCACGCCGTCTGCCGCGAGTTCGCATGCAGCAGGCGATCCACCGTCGTGCGCAGTTCTTCCGGAGAGTTGGCGCTGATATAACAGACGCCTGGCGGCGTCGGGCGATCCGCTGGGAACTCCTCACTGTCCGTCAGCACCAGAACCGGAACATCCGGCATGCGTGTCCGCAGCTCATGCACAAACTCCGGACCGCTGATGCCGGAGACCCTGCTTCCGGTCACCACCAGCCGCAACGCCTGGGCAAAATCCTCGGACTCCACCATGCACAACGCATCGGCAGGATTACTGACCCGCACCACATCTGGCGTCGCCCGCTCCAGCAGGCTCTGCCGCAGCGAAGCTCTCAGCGGATTTTCGTCGACCAGTAAGATCACTGCCATGTTCAACTTGTGCCGAATCAGCCTCAGCATGCCAGCTCTCCAGCCTTCCCCGGAAATCGTCGAACTCACCCGTAGGATGACGCTGCCATGGCTCAGGTTGCCTCATGCACTCGATTGTCCGCAGCTCAGCCAAAGAGGAACTCTTTTTCCCGCAGTTCCTTCAGTGTGTCCCGCAGCCGTGCCGCCTTCTCAAACTCAAACTTCTGTGCCGCTTCACGCATCTGCAGCTCCAGTGCCGCCAGATAGCTGTCCAGCTCGGCCTGGCTGGCAAACTCGGCCTTCTCCTCGGCAACCGTCTCCTCCGGATCCCCGTATTCGGCCTTCAGAATGGCCGCCAGTCCGGAGTCCATGCTCTTCAGAATCGTCTGCGGCACAATGCCATGCTCCTCGTTATAGGCCCGCTGAATCGTCCGCCTGCGGTCGGTCTCCTCAATCGCCCGCTTCATCGAGTCGGTCATCCGGTCGGCATAGAGAATCGCGCGGCCTTCCACATTGCGTGCCGCACGCCCGATCGTCTGGATCATCGCTCCGGTCGAGCGCAGAAAGCCTTCCTTGTCGGCATCCAGAATGGCCACCAGCGATACCTCCGGCAGGTCCAGGCCCTCTCGCAGCAGGTTGATGCCGATCAGCACGTCATATTCGCCCTTGCGCAACCCGGCCAGAATCTTCACCCGCTCCAGCGTCTCAATCTCCGAGTGCATATACCGGCAGCGCACGCCAACCTCGGTGTAATAGTTGGCCAGATCCTCCGACATGCGCTTGGTCAGGGTCGTCACCAGCACCCGCTCCTTGCGCTTGGCCCGCGCTCGAATCTCTCCCAGCAGGTCATCGATCTGCCCCTTGACGGGACGAATCTCCACCTCCGGATCCACCAGACCCGTTGGACGAATCACCTGCTCGACCACCACGCCGGCAGCCTTCGTCAGCTCGTATGGTCCGGGTGTGGCCGAGACATAGACCACCTGCTGCACGCGGTTCTCAAACTCTTCAAACTTCAGCGGACGGTTGTCCATCGCCGAGGGCAGACGAAATCCGTAGTCCACCAGCGTCTGCTTGCGGCTTCGATCCCCGTGCCACATTCCGTGCACCTGCGGCATGGTCACGTGCGACTCATCCACAAACAGCAGAAAATCGCGGGGGAAATAATCCAGCAGCGTCGGCGGTGGCTCGCCGGGCAGCCGTCCGGAGAAGTGGCGCGAGTAGTTCTCGATGCCATGGCAATACCCCATGGACTTGATCATCTCCAGATCAAAGCGAACCCGCTGGTGGATGCGCTGCGCCTCCACCATGCGCCCTTCCTTTTCCAGTTGCGCCTCCCAGTCGGTCAGCTCGGCCACAATGCTGTCGATGGCCTGTGCCTTGCGCTCCGGCTGCACCACGTAGTGGCTCTTCGGATAGATGGGCAGCCGGGAAAACCTCTGCTTCACCGTGCCAAACAGCGGATCAATCTGCGACAGCGTCTCAATCTCATCGCCGAAAAGCTCAATGCGATAGGCATTTTCGTCATAGGTCGGGAAGACCTCGATCACGTCGCCGCGAACGCGGAAGGTGCCGCGCCGAAAATCCACATCGTTGCGCTCATACAGAATCTCCACCAGCCGCCGCACAATATCCTGGCGGCTGATGCGCTGCCCGCGCTCCAGCAGCAGCAGCATCCCGTAGTAGGCCTCCGGCGAACCCAGACCATAGATGCAGCTC
>JAJZGG010000083.1 GCA_021804965.1 Acidobacteriota bacterium | reverse complement strand
ACGGGAATGACGAGTCCGGCGACGATGGACGAACTCCAGTCGCGCAGGAAGAGATAGAGCACAACGCAGGCCAGCAGCAGGCCGATGAGTATGGCATCGCGCACGCTGGCAATGGAATCGCGCACCAGGCCGGACTGGTCATAGTAGGGCACCAGATGCACGCCCTGCGGCAGCTTCTTCTGCAGCGCGGCAATCTCCACGGCCACGTGATCGGCCACCTTGACGGTGTTGGAGTTGAGCTGGCGGTTGATGCTGAGCAGCACGGACGGTTTGCCGTTGGCGGTGACGATGGTGTAGATCGGCATCGGCGCCTTGACCACCTGTGCGACATCGGAGATGTGAATGGGCACGCCTGCGGGGGTGGTTTTCAGTACCAGATTCTTCAGGTCATCGACGCTGTGCGCCTGGGAGCCGACCAGTCCGAGAATCAGCTCGTGATGATCCTCATAAAGACCGGGCGAGTCGATGATGTTGGAGGCATCCACGCCGTTGACGATGTCGGAGATGGTGATGCCATCGGCAGCGAGTGCGGCCATATTGGGCAGGATGTGAAACTCCGGAACCTGACCGCCCTGCACCAGAACCGAGCTGACGCCATCGACGCGATTCAAGGGCGGTTTCAGTTCGTAGGTGGCAATCTCCCAGAGATCGGATTGGGTCAGGTTTTTCGGTGCGCTGGGATCGGTGACGAGCGCGTATCCAAGGATGGGAAACGAGGAAAAGGTGAGGCGCGTGGTGGAGATGCGAACCGAGGAGGGTAGCTCCTGCTGCACGCGCGAGATGGCCCCGTTGACCAGTTCGAGCGTGAGCCACATGTCGGTGTTCCAGTCGAAGAAGAGATCCACTTCCGCCGATCCGCGACTGGTGGTGCTGCGGACCAGATGCAGGCCGGGAACGCTGTTGACGGCATCCTCGATGGGGCGCGTGATTGTGACCTGCATCTGTTCGACGGGCATGACGCCGTTGTCGATGGAGATGAGGATGCGGGGAAAGTTGGTGGACGGGAAGACGGCGATGGGCACCTGCATCGCAGCGTAGGCCCCCACGAGCGTGAGCGCGATGAGGAAGAAGAAGACGGGCATCTTCAGGCGATTGAGCCAGAAGTGCTCTTCCTGCTGGGATGGAGCGGCGGAGGTGATCATGGCTACTTGTCTCCGTCCGCTGCGTCATCGGAGGTCGGTGCTGCCACGGTGACCGGAGTGTCCGGGTCGAGCGCGTAGCTGCCGACGGAGATCACCTTGTCGCTGGGGGAGATTCCGGTGAGAATCTGCACCTGCGTGCGGGTCTGGATGCCGATGGTCACGTTCTTCTTCTGCGCGGTGTTGCGGGCGCTGACAACCATGACAAAGTGCGAGCCGTCCTGCGCGGTCTGCAGTGCTTCAAGAGGAAGAATGGTGGCGTGGGAGATCGCGTTGCCGGTGATGGAGACATGCACGGGCGTGCCTGCCTTCAGCGTCTGCTTCGGATTTTCCGCACGGACCCAGACCTCCACGGTGGAGCTGCCGGTGTCGAGCGCAGGGCTGATGAGCGTGACCTTCGCGGGGTAGGGATCACTCAGGCCGGGCACGGTCAGCGTGGCCTGGGAGCCGATGTGAAGCTGCATGACCTGCGACTGGGCGATGTGGACCTTGGCGATGAGCGCATGCGTGTCCATGACGGTGATGACGGGCGAGCCAGTCTGTGCGGTTTCGCCGTCAAAGAGCGGACGGTCGGTGACGAAGCCGCTGATGGGGCTGCGAACTTCGGTGTAGCTGAGCATGGCCTTGGCGTTCTGGAGCCGGCCGGTGGCCGACTGCAGCTCGCCGCGAGCGGCTTCCAACTGCGCCTGGTGCGTGGCGGTCTGCATGGCCTTGTAGTGTGCCTGCGCCAGATCGAGCGTGGCCCTGGCCTGCAGCAGGGCATTGCGCGCCGTGTCCAGATCGCGACCGGGAATGGCACCCTGCTGGAAGAGTTTTTCGCGTGCGGCAACGATGCTGCGATTCAGATCGTAGTCGGCCTGTGCCTGCTTGAGATCAAAGCCGGCGCGGGTAAACTCCTCCGGGACGGTGGACTTCATCTGCGTGATGTAGGCTGCCTGTGCCGCCTTGTATGCGCCTTCGTTGTCCTGTGCGGCTGCGGCCAGATCGCGATTTTCCAGTCGCAGCAGCAACTGACCTTTGGCGACTGCATCCCCGCGCTGCACGAGGAAGTGCTGCACCGGCGCGGTGACCTTGGGCTGAATGGCTGCCTCTGCCAGCGGGGTGAGAACGCAATCGGACTCGATGGACTGCGCCAGAGTGCCCACGGTGACCGGAGCCAGCTGCACTTTCACGTTCGGAGTGACGGCGTCCTCTTTGGATTTGCATCCGGTAAAGGCGAGCAGCAGGAGGGCAGTCGCGACAGAAATCGAAGATCGATATCGATGCATGGCTCAGAGCTTCCCCGTAAGAATTTGTAGATTGGCGATGGCAGCCTGGTAGCGAAGAATGCCGTCTTCGCGCGCGTTGGCGGCGGCGATGAAGGAGGTTTGCGCGTCCACAACCTCAAGCACCGTGGCCTCGCCGGCGACGTATCGCATGCGGGTCAGGCGCAGACTTTCCTGTGCGGTCTGTCGGCTCTGGTCCAGCGAGGCCAGCTGATCGCGGGCTGCGCTTGCCTCCGACCATGCCTCCTGCGTGTCTGCAACCAGACGCCGCTGCGCGGCAGTGAGCGCCACCTGGGCGGCGTGGCGGATGCTTGCCTTCTGCTTCACGGTGCGATGGGTCGTAAGCCAGTCCCAGACGGGAATATCGAGCGTTGCCGTGGCGGCATAGCCGAGATTTTTGGTTCCGCCGGGGCCGTTGACGGCAAACTGGGGGGCATCGATGCCGTAGAAGTAATTCATGGTGAGCGCTGGCAGATAGGCCGCGCGTGCGCCGTCCAGGTCCATCTGTGCAGCCTGCAGGGAAGCGGTGGCTGCGGCGAGATCCGGATTGTCCTGATGTGCAGCCTGAAGGAAATCCTGATGCGTGGCCATGGGCAGGGCGGCGGAGCTGCTGGCCAGTGAGTAGTCTGTGTGCGGATCGGCGAAGAGCAGAACGCCGAGCTCCAGGCGGGCCTTTTCTGCGGCCACCTGTGCGTCGCTGGCGTCGCGCTGGCGTTGCTGCAGTTCGAGCTCGGCCTTGATGACGTCGGCGTGTGCGGCCTCGCGCGCGGCTTCGCGCTGCTGGGTCACGTGCAGAAAGTCCTGCGCCTCTGCCACGCCCTGCCGGGCGATGGTGAGCTTGCTGGCCGCAGCGCCGACGTTGTAATAGAGCGCGACAACGGCAGCCACCAGGCCACGTCGTGCCACTTCCTCTTCGGCTGCTGCGGCTTCCGCCAGTGCCTTGGTCTGGGCGACTGCGGCAGCCTGCTGCAGGCTGAGCGTTTCGGTGATGGCGGCCTGGCTGACGTATTCGTGCGTGGCGTTGTTGGCAATGAAGCGGGGTGTCTGACTGGCGGCAGAGAGCAAGGTGCCGGGAAGCAGAAGTTGAGGCTGGGTGTAGATGTACTGGTTGTGGTAGACCACGCCGGGCAGCAGCGCGGCCACGGCGTTTCCGTGCGCCAGCGAGGCCACCTGATGGCTGGCCTGGGCGGCGGCAAAGTTGGGTTCGTTCTTCTTGGCCTGCGCGATGGCCTCGGCGAGCGTGATGCCATCGGTGTGGAGCGCGGAAGCGGCTGGCTTGCTGCCTGCCTGAAGCACCGAAGCGCTGCTGGAAGCGGGCTGCGCTGCAGTCGGATGCAGGGTGCAGAAGGCCAGCAGCAGGCATCCCAGTGCGGGGATTGCGGGTGCAGAAAGTTGCCTGAGCATTGCGCGGCAATCCTCAGGGAGCCGACGCGACAGAGTGTCGGCACGCAGATCACGATTCATGAATGATGACCCCACCGGATGATTGTGTCATTTGCAGCTTAACGCTGGCTGAAGATGCGGATTGCATTGTCTGGCCGGCCAGCGGAAGGCGGACGTGAAAGATGGCTCCGTGCGGCTGGACGTGGTCCACGTGGATGCTGCCGTGCCAGCGTTCGACGATTGCCTTGACGATGGAAAGTCCGAGCCCGGAACCACCGGTATCGCGACTGCGCGAGGGATCGCCACGCCAGAATCGCTCAAAGATGTGAGCGGCTTCCTGCGCGGAAACTCCGGGTCCGTGGTCGCGGACGGCGAGCATTGCGTGGTGAGCGTCCCCGCTGATGCTGACGAGAACGGCTTCCTGCGGCGGGCTGAACTGGATTGCGTTTGCGATGAGATTTTCAAGCAGAGTGCGTGCCTGCGCGGGCTCAATCTGTGCGGGAAGATGCGGCCCATCCACGAGAATCTGGACCTGCTGCATGGCGGCGACTGGAGTGAGCTGTTGGACGACGGCATCCGCCATTTCGCGCAGATCGCAAGTGGGCAGAACTTCCGCTGGCGCGGCATCCGGCGTGTCTTCGGCACGCGCCAGCAGGAGCATCTGCTGGACAAGCGATTCGAGGCGGAGAATGTCCTGCTGGCAGCGCTCGATTCCAGTGCGATATTCCGCCTCCGTACGTTGCCGGATGGTGACCAGCTGCAGGGAGGATTTGACGACGGCGACGGCGGTCTTCAATTCATGGGCGGCATCGCCGACGAAGCGCTGCTGCCTGCGAAAGGCATCTTCAATGCCGGCGATGGACTGCTCGAGCGCCAGAACGAGCGGCTGCAGCTCTGTGGTGGCGCGTGCCTGCGCGGGAGCTTCAAACTTCCAGGAGCCTGCGGTCAGTTTTGTTGCAGCGCGGGCCAGCCCTTCGAGCGGGGCCAGAGTTCTGCGCAGCGACCAGAGCAGCCAGAGGGCGGTGCAGGCCATGACCAGCAGGCTGGAGAGCGCGTAAAAGAGAACGGTCTGGTGGATGATGCTCCAGGCTCTGTTCACGGGCGTGGCATAGACGACGGTGACGTGGCGGATGAGCCCGCCGCTGGGCTCGGCTGCGTCAATCCAGCGGCTGCCGTGGACCACAATGGCGCGGTAGCGATGATGGTCCAGTTCCATGGGGACCACACTGCCTGTAGGCATGTTGGGCGGGAGACGAAACTGGCCGGAAAGTGCAGTGGAGCCGAGTGTACGCCCCTTTTCATCGAGAATCAGGTACTGGTCACGGTGGGGTGCATGGACGTCGGCCTGATTCAGCATGACGTTGTCATCCAGGTCTTCAGCATCCTGCACGGCACCGAGCAGGGAGTCTGCCTGCCCGCGCAGCATGATGTCCAGAGCATGAAAGACCGTGTGCCGCTCATGGATGTAGGCGATGCTGGTGACGGCCAGAGCCGACAGCAGCTCCAGCAGGAGAACGGTGGTGATCAACTGCCTCTGGATGGAGCGCATGCTCATGACTGCGCCTGCGTGGGCAGCAGACGATACCCGCGTCCGCGCAGGGTTTCCAGCACGATCGATCCGTGGGACTCGCCGAGCTTTTTGCGCAGATTTGAGATGTGCACCTCGATCACGTTGGAGTGATGTTCCCAGTTGAAATCATAGAGGTGTTCGAGCAGCTTCTGCTTGGAGATGACGATCCTGGGCCGGTGCATGAAGTACTCGAGGATGCGGAACTCGGTGGGGGAAAGCTGGATGGGCTGGTGTGCGCGGGTGACGGTCTGCTCCAGCGTGTTGACCTCAATCTCTCCCATGCGCAGGACCGGATGGCTGACGCCTTTGCCGCGCCGGACGAGCACTTTGGCGCGGGCGATCAGCTCCCCAAGGTCAAAGGGCTTGGCCAGATAATCGTCAGCTCCGTCGTTGAGCAGGCCGATGACGGAGTTGACTTCGGCAATCGCGGTCAGAATCAGCACCGGGGTGTCGTCTCCGCGGCTGCGAATGCTGCGCAGGACGTGCACGCCGCTCATGCCGGGCAGCATCAGGTCCAGAACGATCAGGTCATAGGAGGCGCGTTCGGCGAAGGCGGCACCATCCCTGCCGTTGTGCGCCACATCGACGGCAAAGCCCGCTGCCTCACGAAATGCGGCGGCCAGATTCTCTGCCAGCCGGAGTTCATCCTCGATGAGCAAGACGCGCATAGCCAAATTATCCACCCGCCAAGCTGAAGATTTGCTGAAGAATCTTGTGGAGGATGCGGCTTTTCGGCGGCATCCTGTTTGTGAATATTTGACCGCATCCAAAGTTGGAAGCTGAGGGCAGGGAGCGGGAAAACCCGCACCACGATTGGGGAATTCTGCAGGCGCATGGCGGATTCAGCGGAGGATGCGATGGTCGGGCGAGGATCGGACCCTGAAAAGCAGGGCGTGGAAGGCGAGTTTTTCGGGTAGTCTTGCAACGGTTGCGGAACCAGTCCGCGAAGCACCCTTCAAGGAGAACTTGCATGCAGATTCGTCGTACATGGTTGTCGGTTGTCGCTGCCCTGGTTGCAGTGCCCGCCCTGGCTGCCGCTGCTCCGTCCATGGACAGCAGCTATCACGTGGTTGCCCGCTGGCAGTTGGGTGGGGATGGCGGCTGGGATTATATGTCGGTGGATCCGGCAACCAGCCAGCTCTACATTACCCGCGGTGCGCATGTGATGGTGGTGAATACCGCCAACGGCAAGCTGATCGACGACATGACCGGATTCCAGGGAACGCATGGCGTGGTCTTTGATGCGGACGGAAAGTTTGGCTACATCTCCGATGGCCGGGCCAATCAGGTGGTGGTCTTTGATCGCCATACGCATGCGGTGGTGGCGCATGTGGCGGCGGGAACGAATCCGGATGGCATACTCTTTGAGCCGTTCACGAAGACGGTTTGGGCCTTCAATGGTCGAAGCAGGAATGCGACGGTGATCGATACCCGCACGAACAAGGTGCTTGCCACGGTGCCGTTGGCGGGCAAGCCGGAGTTTCCGACCTCGGACGGGAAGGGTTCGGTCTTTGTGAACATTGAGGACAAGAGCCTGCTGGAAAAAGTGGATGCCCGGACGATGAAGCCGGTGGCACAGTGGCCGCTGGCTCCTTGCGAGTCTCCCAGTGGACAGGCTGCCGACACGCAGCACGAGATTCTGTTTTCGGTCTGCGATGGCAAGGTGATGACGGCCACCGATGGCAACTCGGGCAAGGTGGTGACCACGGTTCCGATTGGCGACGGTCCGGATGCGGCTGGCTTTGACGCGCAGCGCAAGCTGGTCTACAGCTCGAATGGCGATGGCACGCTGACGGTGGTGCGCCAGGAGGCGGCGAACCGTTACACGGTGCTGGCCAACGTGCCCACGCAGCGCAGCGCACGCACCATGGCGCTGGATGAAAAGACGGGGAAGGTCTATGTGGTGGCGGCAAAGTTTGGGCCAAGGCCAGCAGCCACTGCTGCCAATCCCCATCCGTGGCCCACGATTGTGCCGGGGAGCTTTGTGGTACTGGTGGTGGCGCGCTAGAACCGGTTCCCAGTATCGGGGTGGGTGTTGCCGAGGGATGTGCATGCGGGCGGTTGTGTTTCAGGCAACCGCCCGCATTGTCTTACTCTGGGGGCATGCGGATTGCCTACTGCATCAGCACGCTGGCCCTGGGCGGGGCCGAGCGCCAGACACTGCTGCTGGCCGAGCAGATGCGCCGTCGCGGACATATTGTGCTGCTGGTGGTGCTGTTTGCCGCGCAGGATGCGGAGCTGGAAACCAGCCTGCCGGCACTGCGGCTGAACCAGCCGCGCTCCCTGCGTGGCATGCTGCGGGCGTTGCGACTGGCCGGGCCATTTCTGCAGGCCTTTCAGCCGGAGATTCTGCACAGCCATACCTATCCGGCGAATCTGTTTGCGCGGCTGCTTCGACTGCCGGAAGCCTCGCCGCGCGTGGTGCATACCTTTCATAACGTGAGCGAAGGCGGATGGTTGCGCATGCTGCTCTATCGGCTGACGCGGAGCAGGATGCATGCTGCGACGGCGGTGAGCGAGGCTGTGCGGCAGCGGATGCTGGAGGTGGGTGCTGCAACGGAACTGGAGAGGATTCCCAACGCGATTGACCTTTCGCGGTTGACGGTGGAGTCCGAGCAGCGGGCTCAGTTGCGGACGGAGTTTGCCGCCGGAGAAGCGTTTGTGTGGATTGCGGTGGGTCGCATGGCGCGGGCCAAGGACTATCCCAATCTGCTGCGGGCCTTTGCGCGTGTCCGTGAGCGGCATCCGGAAAGCAGGCTGTGGATTGTGGGCGGTGTGGCGGAGGACCGCCATGCACGCTCCAATCATGCACTGTTTGCGCGTGCCGGCAAGGAGCCGGGAGTGCTGGCTCTGGGCATGCGTTTCGATGTTCCAGCCCTGCTGTTTGCTGCCGATGGATTCGTGATGGCTTCGGCCTGGGAGGGTGCGCCGCTGGCTCTGGGCGAAGCGATGGCCATGCAGTTGCCGATTGTGGCCACGGATGTGGGCGGCGTGCGCGAAATGCTTGCGGACACGGGCAGTCTGGTTCCGCCTGGAGACAGTGAAGCGCTGGCAGAGGCGATGCTCAAGTGTATGCAGCGGCAGACGCATGCAGACCCGTCGCATGCGGCAAACATGGCGCGGCGGGCACGGGCGCACGTGGAGCAGCAGTATGCTCCTGACAGGATTGCGGCACTTTGGGAGGAGTTTTACGCGCGGGTGCTCCGCGCGGAGAAGGCAGGCGCATGAGCGGCTCCGGTGCAGGGCGATTCACTTGGGTCGGGGTGAGGGCGAGCCTTCGCTGGCTGCTGCAGGCGTCGATTCTGCTGCCGCTGCTGGTGGCGCTGCTTTTGCGCGTGTGTCTGTTGCTGCTTGCGCTGCATGCCACAGGGACGGTTGCGGTGACGGCGGGGGATTCCGCCAGCTATTTGCTGCCTGCCCGGGAGCTGCTGCATCGCGGATGCTTCTGCGTGGGCGGACAGCCGGAGATGGACCGCACGCCGGGGTATCCGATCTTTGCCATTGCCACCGGTGCTGCCTCCGGCCACCTGCTGCCGCTGCTGCTGGTGCAGATTCTGCTGAGTGTGGCGTCGCTGGTGCTGGTGGCAAGGCTTGCCGAGGTGCTGACGGGATCGCATCGGGCGGCCGTGGCCACGGCGTGGCTGCAGGCGGTGGAGTTGCTGAGCGCCGAGCATGCCATTCGTGTGTTGTCAGAGACGCTGTTTGCCTTTCTGCTGGTGGTGCTGCTGCTGGCGTTGCGGCGTTGGCTGGATTTTCGTTCGCTGGAATTTCGTTTGCTGGAGTGGCCCGGGCTGAGCTGGCCCTTGGCGGCTGCGCTGCTGCTGGCGGCCATGGCCTATGTGCGGCCGGTGGCTCTAGTCTTTGCGCTTCCGCTGGCTGTGGCCGTGCCGCTGTTGCAGGCGCATCCCGGTAAGGGTGGGATGCGCAGGCGCTGGGCGCATGGGATGCTCTTTCTGCTGGTGTTTGCGGCGGCTGTGTTGCCGTGGACGCTGCGCAATCGGGCGGTTGGCGGATACACGGGATTTTCCGCAGTGGCCAGCAGAAATCTCTACTTCTACATTGCCGGGGATGCGATGGCGCAGGCGCAGCATCTCTCGCTGGAGCAGTGGCAGCAGCAGGTGGGCAAGGATGATCCGGCGCGCTGGTTGCAGCTGCATCCGGAGCTGCAGGGCAGCTCGGTCGCAGCGCAAAGCCAGTGGCTGCATCGGCAGGCGATGCGGGAGATCGCCGCGCACCCCGGGCGGGTGGCGCAGTCCTGGCTGCGCGGAGAGCTGCGGCTGCTGATGGCTCCTGGTACGACGCAACAGTTTCGCCTGCTGGCCGTGCCGTTTGGCTCTGCCTGGCGATGGCCGGTGGAGGCGGCGTTTGCCGGCTATCTGGTGCTGGTGTATGGACTGGCCGCGCTGGCTGTGGCGCGCAGGCGGATTGCCATGCCGCAGCTGGTGCTGCTGTTGCTGATGGTGGCGGGATTTCTGGCTGTCTCCGGCGGCGGGCAGGCGATCAGCCGCCTGCGGTTACCGGCGATGCCGATTCTGTGCCTGCTGGCGGGCAGCAGTTTTGCGGAGCCGCGACGAGCTGCGGTTTTGCAACCGTAGGTCACAGCAGTGGGCATGAAAACACCTTCCCGCACGGATGCTTGGATCGCCGATGTGCTTGATTTGGTTTGGGATGGTGACCCCGGCAGGATTCGAACCTGCGACCTCCGGTTTAGGAAACCGCTGCTCTATCCAGCTGAGCTACGGGGCCATGCACGAGCGACCGCTCTGCTGGGATTGTACCGCAGATGCGAATCGAGTCCCTATCGGCCAAAGCAGTAGGTGATCTCAGCCAGGCCGTTGTCGATGCCGGGATTGTAGGGTGCGGTGTTGTGGTTGGAGATGTGGTGGTAGCGATAGTCCAGCCGCAGGGAGCGCTTGCTGTTGCGGAAAATCTCGAGGCCCGCGCCGAAGTCAAAGGCAAAGTTGAAGTGACCGGCATCCTGGATGGGTATGGCGTGGGAAGAGTACATGTAACCGCCGTGGCCGACGAGATAGGGCTGGATGCGGTGATGAGGGATGAAGTTCCATTGAAAGCCGACCGGCATCATGCCTTCGCCGATGGTCCAGCGGCGGGAGCAGGTGATCGTTCCCGTGGCCGTGTAGGTGATGCCGTTGAATACGATTGGCTCGAAGGGGACGTAGGGTCCCGGAACACAATGCGTAAGGGGTTCGGACTGCTGGGTGTAAGAGATCGGGATACCGCCTGCGGAAGATGTTTCGGTGATGAGCGAGAGATCCACCGGGTCGCTTTCCAAGGCCACGGGCATGATCTCGCCGTGATACTGCCAGTTGACCACCTTGCCGGCCCAGATGCGTCGACCGTAGGTGGCACCGATATTCAACAGCTTCCGATTCTCAGCGTCGCCGAGCAGAATGTGGCTGGAGTCATTGGAGTAGGCGAAAAAGAGGCCGAAGGTCTGGGTGCGAATGAATGCGTCCTGGGAGCGGGTGGCGTGGGCCGGAACCTGGGCGTGCAAGGCTGTGGCGGACAGAAGAAAAACCACGACGCAGCGGACGGGATGGGCAGGGAACCGGCGGAACACAGGAAGCATGCAATCGGCCCTCGATTTCAATTTGGGAGAATGGTAGCAGAGTCGTAAGGAACCGGAGTTTGGTTGCCGGGGTTCCTTGGCTGGGACGGTCGCCAACAGCGCTCCGTAGAATGAATCCAGAGAGCGACAGGAGTCCGGTGCAAGACTACCGGAAATCTTCCCGGAAAAGTGCGGGTGGGGATGGATGGCCCGCATTGCCACTGTTTTTCTCCATGAGAATCCTGCGCATGGTTACTGCCCCATGATTTCTGGTTTGTCCAAGCCCGCACTTCGCGCCGAAGCACTGGCACTGGCCTTTGTGGCGGCGATTGCCGCGCTGGCCTTTCATTCCGGGGTGCTGCTATTCCTGTTTCCGGAGCTGGCCGCGCTGTCGCATGACGTGTTCACGCGTCCGCGCGGGCGATGGGCACAGCAGCCGGTTCGCATTGTGCTGACGCCGGTGCTGACCGGAGTGGTGGGTCTGTTCGTGAGTCGGCACTTTGCCTACGGTGTGCTGCCGGTATGCCTGATCGTATCGGCCAGCCTGGTGATTCTGCTTTTGCTGCGTTCGCAGATTGCGCCGGCATTTTCTGCCGGGCTGCTGCCGCTGGCGCTGCATGAGACCGAGTGGATGTATCCGGTGGCAATTCTGGTGGGGCTGTTGGCGCTGGTGCTGCTGCTGCGCCTGTGGCAGGCGGTGGCGCTGGCTGCGCAGCCGGAAGGCAATGCTCTGGAGGATGCACTCGAAGAGCTGCCGCACTCCCGCATTGGGCTGGGACACATGGGGGCATTTGTGGTGCTGCTTGCGCTGCTGGGCCAGTGGACGGGCCACACCCTGATCCTGTTTCCGCCGCTGGTGGTCATGTCCTATGAGGCATTTGGGCATCCTGAGGTGCCGGGGTGGCTGCGGTATCCGCCGCTGTTTCCGCTGGTGTGCGTGCTGGCGGCGCTGGCGGGCACGGGAACGGTTCGCCTGCTGGGTCCGGGTGTGCCGGGCGTCGTGCTCACGCTGGCATTTTCCATGCTGCTGCTGCATCTGTCGCGACTGCACATGCCGCCGGTGCTTGCCATCGGGCTGATCCCGTATATTCTGCCGCATGCGGATTTCTGGTATCCGCTGGCGGTTGCCATGGGCACGGGGACGCTGATGGTCTGGTACCTGTTGCGGAGGCAACTGCAGCCTGTTGCGGGCTGATCGACGGAGACTGGGGCTGAACGGCAGCGGG
>JAJZGG010000013.1 GCA_021804965.1 Acidobacteriota bacterium | reverse complement strand
CGAGATGACGCCGGGGCAGTTGGGGCCGATGAGCCGGGAGCTGGAGCCCTTGATCTTGCTCCAGACCTTGACCATGTCGAGGGTGGGGATGCCCTCGGTGATGCAGACGATCAGCGGCAGTCCGGCGTCCTCGGCTTCGAGAATGGCATCGGCGGCAAACGGAGGCGGAACAAAGATGACGGTGGCGTTGGCCCCGGTCTTTTCCACGGCTTCGGCAACGGTGTTGAAGACCGGCCAGCCCTCGTGGGTGGTTCCACCCTTGCCGGGCGTGACTCCGCCGACGACCTGGGTGCCGTATTCGGCAGCACCCTTGGCATGGAAGGTGCCTTCCTTGCCGGTGATGCCCTGGACGATGAGACGCGTGTTTTTATCCACAAGAACTGACATCTTAGGCCCCCGCTTTCGCTGCTGCCACCACGAGATCGGCGGCTTCTTTCATGGTTGCGCCCACCTGGAAGTTGAGGCCGGATTCCTGCAGAATTCTGCGACCCTCCTCGACGTTGGTGCCTTCCAGACGCAGAACAATGGGCAGGGTGACGCTGAGCTTGCGGGCAGCAGCGACGACGCCGGTTGCCAGACGGTCCACGCGCAGGATGCCGCCGAAGATGTTGATGAAGATGGCCTTGACGTTTTTGTCTGAGAGCAGAATCTCAAAGGCGTGCTCGATCTGCTCCTGGGTGGCACCGCCGCCCACGTCGAGGAAGTTGGCCGGGCTGCCGCCTGCGTACTGGATGATGTCCATGGTGGCCATGGCCAGTCCGGCACCGTTGACCATGCAGGCGATGGAGCCGTCGAGCTTGATGTAGTTGAGTGAGTACTTGCTGGCCTCGACCTCGAGCGGATCTTCCTCGGCGACATCGCGCAGTGCCTTGATTTCCGGATGGCGGAAGAGCGCGTTGTCGTCGAAGGTCATCTTGGCATCGAGGGCAAAGAGCTTGTCATCGGTGGTGGTGATGAAGGGATTGATCTCGACCAGCGAGGCGTCGGTTTCCAGAAATGCCCGGTAGAGGCTCTGGAAGAAGGCCACGGCCTGGTTGATCTGGGTGGGCTTGATGCCCAGGGCAAAGGCCAGCTTGCGGCCCTGATAGGCTCCGAGGCCGATGGCCGGATCGATGACTTCCTTGATGATGGCCTTCGGGTCCTTGGCTGCAACCTCTTCAATCTCCATGCCACCGGCCTGCGAGGCCATGAAGACGTATTTGCCGACGGCGCGGTCGAGGACGATGCCGAGGTAGAGTTCGCGGTCGATGGCGGCCGTCTCTTCGATCAGCAGGCGCTGGACTTTCTGCCCGGCCGGACCGGTCTGGTGAGTGACCAGCTGCATGCCGAGGATGTTCTTGGCATGGGTTTCTGCGTCGGCCAGGGCGCGGGCCACCTTGACGCCGCCACCTTTACCGCGCCCTCCTGCGTGAATCTGGGCCTTGACGACGACGCCCGTGGCGCCATTGGCCAGCAGGGTTCTGGCAGCTTCCACTGCCTCTGGCAGCGTGTTCGCCACCTCACCCCGCGGTACGGGGACGCCGTACTTGGCGAGAATTGCCTTTGCCTGATACTCGTGTATCTTCATAAATGCTGAGATGCGCTCTCTGGCGGCAGGGAAGATTGCGCTGTCCGGGAAGATTTCGGAGTGCGGTACAGGATCCGAGAGTCCAGTGCGCGCCTGTCGCGCCTTCATCGTATCGGACGAGGCAACAGGCGGGCAAACCGGATGCAGGCCGGATTTGCGGCTGGAAGACAGGATGTGGGACGGTGCGGCTCGCCGAAAAGGGAACGCACGCGGGAGGGGTACGGGTTTGTCCAAGGTAAGAGAACTGCTGAAACCGGTGGCGCAGGACGGAGCGGCGCTGACGCGCGAAGAGGCGCGGGCGGCTCTGGTGGAGATGCTGGAGGGCAAGGCGAGCGAGCTGGAGACCGGAGCCCTGCTGACGGCGCTGGCCACGCGCGGGGAGCTGGCTCCGGAGCTGGCTGGATTTGTGGAGGAGATGCGGGCACGGGCCACGGAGATTCCGTTGACCGAAGAGGAACGGGCATCGATTGTGGATACCTGCGGAACCGGAGGTGGCGGTCCGCAGACCTTTAATATTTCCACCGGTGCGGCGCTGGTGGCAGCGGCGGCCGGTGCGCGCGTGGCCAAGCATGGAAATCGGGCCGTGACCTCGCGCTGTGGCTCGGCGGACGTGCTGGAGGCGCTGGGCGTGCCCATTACGCTGGAGCCCAAGCTGGCGGCCGAATGCCTGCGCGAGACGGGATTTGTGTTTCTGCATGCGCCGATGCTGCATCCGGCGATGAAGGCAGTGGCCGGGGTGCGCAATGCGCTGGGATTCCGGACCATCTTCAACCTCTGCGGACCGCTGACCAACCCCGCCGGAGCCCGGACGCAGGTGATCGGCGTGCTTGCCCCCAGCCGTGCGCTGTTGGTGGCGCGCACGCTGCTGGAGCTGAAGTCGACCCGCCATGCCTTTGTGGTGCATGGCTCCGATGGGCTGGATGAGCTGACGACGACCGGGGAGTCGGTGACGGTGCGCGTGGAGCCGGCGGGCGATCCGGCGATGAAGGCTGCCAAGATTACCCCGGAGATGGCCGGGCTGGAGCGCAGTACGCTGGACCAGCTGGGCGGAGGCGATGCCGAGGCGAATGCCGAAATTCTCTACGATATTCTGACCGGAATGACCGGGCCGAAGCGCGATATTGTGCTGCTGAATGCTGCTGCGGCACTGGTGGCCTGCGGAGTGGCCGCCAGCCTGCGGGAGGGTGTGGAGCGCGGGGCAGAGGCTATTGCTTCGGGAATGGCGGCGGCCACGCTGGCGCGGCTGCGGCAGTTTGGCCAGCGCTGGGCTACCCAGCCTGGAGCATAGCCTGAGCAGCCCTGAGCGCAGTCTGCCCAGCCGTGCGCGCAGTCTGCCCAGCCCTGAGCTGCCGACGGGACAGCAGGGCCGCAAAGTTAGAATTGAGACAAGGACCGGAATTGACGACCAAGAGTGAAGCCATGAAGCAAAACAAAGGGCGCGTGCTCAGCGGCATGCGGCCGACCGGCAGACTGCACCTGGGCAATTACATGGGTGCGCTGGCCAACTGGGTGAAGCTGCAGCATGAATACGAGTGCTACTTTTTCATTGCGGACTATCACGCGCTGACCACCGACTATGCGAATACGGAGAATCTGATTCGCAATACCGAAGAGGTGGCGCTGGACTGGCTGGGAGCCGGGCTGGACCCGGAGCGGTGTGTGCTGTTTCTGCAGAGTGCCGTGCCGCAGCATGCCGATCTGCATCTGCGCTTCAGCATGATTACGCCGGTGAGCTGGCTGGAACGGGTGCCCACCTATAAGGAACAGCAGGAGAACCTGAGCGAAAAGGACCTGAGCACCTATGGGTTCCTGGGCTACCCGCTGCTGCAGGCTGCGGACATTCTGCTGTACACACCGAAGTTCGTCCCGGTTGGGCAGGATCAGGTGGTGCATGTGGAGCTGACGCGGGAGATTGCGCGGCGCTTCAACCAGTTCTACAAGCTGGGCGAGCGCGAGGTGCTGCCGGAGCCGCAGGTGCTGCTGACGCCGGCTCCGAAGCTGCCCGGCACCGACGGTCGCAAGATGTCCAAGAGCTATGGGAATACGATTGAGCTGACCGATCCGGAAGCGACCGTGCGGCAGAAGCTGAAGACCATGGTGACCGACCCGGCCCGCGTGCGACGAACCGATGCCGGCGATCCGGACCGCTGCCCGGTGGGCGATCTGCACAAGGTGTTTTCCACGCCGGAGCGGATGCAGGCGGTGAATGCCGGCTGCCGTTCTGCGGGGATTGGATGCATTGAGTGCAAGGGCTGGGCTGCCGACGCGCTGGTGCAGATTCTGGGTCCCATCCAGCAGCGCAGGGCTTCGTTTACACCGGCGCAGGCCATGGAGGTTCTGCGGGCCGGTTCGGAGCGCGCCCGAAGCCGCGCCGAGGCCACCATGCAGGAGGTGGATGCGGCCATGCGCATGCCCAAGCTGGATGCTGCTGCCTCCGGGGTGGCGCGATGAGCAAGGATCCGGTGCTGGCTTTTCCGGAACCGCAGGGCAGCGGGGATGGAACCCGGCCGGAACCGGCGAAGCCGTCTGCTGCAGAAGCGCGGGCCAAGGAGACGGAGTTTCCCTTTTCCGTGACCGTGGGCAAGGTGTACGACGGGCCGATGGACCTGCTGCTGGATCTGATCCGCAAGCAGGATATTGATATCTATGACATTCCGATTGCGCGGATCACGCAGCAGTTTCTGAGTTATGTGGAGCAGTTGCGGGCGTCGGATGTGGACGTGGCCGGAGAGTTCATTTACATGGCCTCCCTGCTGATTCACATCAAGAGCCGGATGCTGCTGCCGCGCGTGGCGGCAGGCAGCGAGGATGCCACGGCGGAGGATCCGCGACGGGAGCTGGTGGAGCGGCTGCTGGAGCATGAGCGCTTCAAGAACGCCGCCCAGATGCTGCAGCAGAAGCAGGTGTTGGAGGCTGCGACGTGGACCAACCCGGGCATGCGGGAGTTTCGGGAGGTGGCCGCTGAGGATCGGGAAATCGCCGCCGATACGGTGGATCTGGTGCGCGTCTTCCGCGAGATTCTGGATCGGCTGAAGAAGCGCCCGGTTCTGAACATTGAAGAAGACAGCGTGACGGTGCGGCAGATGATGGAGTATGTGGGCCGCAGGCTGAGCTTTGAGGAAAAGCCGGTCTCCCTGCGACGCATGCTGGCGCAGAGCCGCAGCGAGCGGGCGCTGATTGCCACGTTTCTGGCCCTGCTGGAGCTGGTTCGGCTGCAGGCCGTGCTGCTGCTGCAGAAGCAGCTCTTCGGCGATATTCTGATCAAAAAAAGCACCGGATTCGATGCGGCGATGAACGAGATCGCGCAGAGCAACTCGGGCGAAGACTGGCGCTGACAAGTCTGGCCCTGACAAAACTGGCCCAGAGCCGACAGGATCTCCCGGCGAGGATGCGACCGGAGACAGGCGCTGTCGTGGTCCGGTTGTACGGCCGGCTCGGGCGTCGGATATGCTGTCCTCATGCGCATGGACGAGATGCAGGCGGCAATCCGCGAGCAGGGACTGGACGGATGGCTTTTCTACGATCATCATCATCGGGATCCGATTGCCACGCGGGTGCTTGGGCTGGATCCGGCTGCGCATGTGACGCGGCGATGGTACTACCTGGTGCCGGCCGAGGGTGAACCGCGCAAGCTGGTGCATCGGATTGAGTCCTTCCGGCTGGATGCGCTGCCGGGTACGCGGCGCGAGTACTCCTCCTGGCAGGAACTGGGCCGCGAGCTGGAGTCGATGCTGAGCGGTGTGCGCCGGATTGCGATGCAGTATTCCCCGCGCAATGCCATTTTGTATCTTTCGATGGTGGACGCCGGGACGGTGGAGCTGCTGCGCGAGATGGGCAAGGAGATTGTGAGCTCCGCCGATCTGGTGAGCCGGTTTGAGGCCGTGCTGAGCGACGATCAGATGGCCTCGCATGCGGTGGCGCAGCGCGCCATTGATGGCATTCTGACGGCTGCCTGGAAGGAGATTGCCGACTGCCTGCGCCCGGCCAGCGGCATGCCGCGAGCGATCAACGAATTTACGCTGATGGGCCGGCTGGCAGAGGCGATGCGGCGCGAGGGATTGACCTGGGAGAACGGGCCGAATGTGAGCGTGGGCCCCAACAGCGCCGACTCCCACTACGAGCCGACCGCAGCGCAGGCGCGGGCCATTCGCACCGGAGATTTTCTGCTGATCGACATCTGGGGCAGGCAGCAGGAGCCGCTGGGCGATGGCAAGCCGGCCATTCACTATGACGTGACTTGGACGGGCGTGATTGGCCGGGAGCAGAGCGAGCGGGAGCAGACGATTTTTAACGCTGTACGTGCGGCGCGGGATGCGGCCATCCGGGTGGTGCAGGAGGCCTTTGCCGCGCACAGACCGATCTGTGGATTCGAGGCCGACCGGGCGGCGCGGGCCCAGATTGAGGCTGCCGGATATGGAGCCTACTTTACGCATCGGACCGGACACAATATCGCTGCCGATCTGCATGGAACGGGCGCGCATCTGGACGATCTGGAGACGCATGATGAGCGGCGGATTCTGCCGCGGACCTGCTTCAGCGTGGAGCCGGGAATCTATCTTCCGGGCGAGTTCGGCATTCGCAGCGAGATCAATATGCTGACGACTGAGGACCGGGCATGGGTGACCGGAGCACTGCAGACGGAACTGGTACGCATCGCATGAGCACGGGAGATGCAGTTGTCCGCAGGCGGAATGCGCTGGTGCTGGCGGTGGTGCTGTGCCTGTTTCCGGCGCTGATTCTGGGTGCGCTGGACTGGTTCATGGGAAGTGCGCGGCGACAGGCCGCAGCGGAGCCGGCGATCTTTGCTGCGCAAAGCTCGGATGCGGTGATTGCGCGGCTGGGTGCTCCGATCTCCGGCGGCTGGCCGATTGCCGGCAAGGTGGCTTCCCGGGGCGGCAATGGCAGTGCCCATCTGACGATTCCCCTGCATGGCCCCAAGGGCAGTGGTCGGCTGGAGGAGTTTGCCCAGCAGCAGGACAAGCTGTGGACCGCCTGCACGGCCGAGTTCGTGGCCTCCGATGGGGAACGCATCCGGCTGCATCCGGTGCATGCCGAGGCGTGCACGATCCATCCCTAAGCCCGAGATTCGCTGCCGGAGTTTGGCTGCGGGAGTTTCGCTGTGCGCTGCCTGTGCGCGCTAAATGCGCGCAAGGGATGGAGTTTCGCTCGCAGCAAGCCTGCGGGCCTTGAGCCGATACTCGCGGATGGCAGCGGGATCGTGGTATGCTCCAGCCATATCCGCCAGTCAAATGGCGGATCGGGGATCGAAGCGATGCTGCAGATGCTTGGGAAAAACGTGAGCGGAGTTCATCGCGGGGCAACAGCCCTGCATGCGCTTTTCTGCCTGCCCAGGCCGTGCCAGAGCCGTCCCAATCTCTTTTCCGGCGATTAATTTCCTCTTATTTTCCGCATTCCCGGATGGCAGAGCGCATGAGTGCGTCTGTCCAACCGGCCAAGGGAATGGTGCGTGTGTGCGCGACCGGAGGCTCCGGAATCGCTGCCATGCACGGCACCGGCAAGAACGGATTCGCGAGCAGCGGGAGCAAGAAGGAGAAACAGGATGGATCGCAAGGCATTGCATGCGGAGTTTGGACCGAAGCTGAAGGGCGCGTTGCCCGGACCGAAGGCGGCAGCGGTGGTGGCCCGCGATGAGGCGCTGATGTCCCCCAGCTACACGCGCGGCTACCCACTGGTGGCCAAGCGCGGACGCGGGCTGCGGATTGAGGATGTGGATGGCAATGAGTTTCTGGACTTTGCCGCCGGCATTGCGGTGACCTCGACCGGGCACTGCCATCCGGAGGTGGTGGCTGCCATACAGAAGCAGGCCGGAGAGCTGCTGCATCTGTCGGGAACGGATTTTTACTACGAGCTGATGCCGCAGTTTGCCGAGCGGCTTTCGGCCGTGGCTCCGATGAAGGGGCCGCATCGGTTCTACTTTGGCAACTCCGGGGCCGAGGCGCTGGAGTGCGCGCTGAAGCTGGCACGGTACCACACCAAACGGCAGCACGTGATCGCGTTCTATGGGGCCTTCCACGGCAGGACGATGGGTGCCCTGAGCCTGACCGCGTCCAAGCCCCAGCAGAAGCGGAGATTTGCGCCGCTGGTGCCGGGTGTGACGCATGTGCGCTACCCCTATACGTATCGCGGATGCTCCGGCGGACCGCAGGCCGAGGAGGCCTTTGCACTGGGCTGCGCACGGTTTATCGAAGAGAAGCTCTTCAAGACCGTTCTGGCTCCGGAAGAGGTGGCTGCCATCTTTGTGGAGCCGATTCAGGGCGAAGGCGGGTATGTGGTGGCACCGACGGTCTTCATGCAGGAGCTGCGCGCGATCTGTGACCGGCACGGGATTCTGCTGGTGGCCGACGAGGTGCAGTCCGGCGCCGGACGAACCGGCAAGTGGTGGGCAATCCAGCATACGGGCGTGGAGCCGGATATCGTCTGCTCGGCCAAGGGCATCGCCTCCGGCATGCCGCTCAGCGTCTGCATGGCCAAGGCCGAGGTGATGGACTGGTTGCCCGGTTCTCATGCGTCCACCTTCGGTGGGAATCCGGTCGCCATTGCCGCAGCGCTGGCAACCATGGACATCCTGGAGCGGGAAGCGATTCCGAATGCAGCCACGGTGGGCGGGGAGATTCTCACCCGGCTGGAAGGCTGGAAGGCCACGCATCCCAGCGTGGGGGATGTGCGGGGACGCGGACTGATGATTGGCCTGGAGCTGGTGGCCAACAAGCAGACGCGGGAGCCGGCACCGCTGCTGCGCAATCGCGTCGAAGAGCTGTGCTTTGAAAAGGGCCTGCTGGTCTTGGGCTGCGGCGAGACGGCCATCCGCCTGTGTCCGCCTCTGGTGGTTCGCAGCGAGGAGGCCACCGTTGCGATCGACATTCTGGAAGAGGCGCTGGCCGAGGCGGAGGCCGAACTGCTGCCGCGGTAAACCCAGCTCGGGAGAGAGCCATGCGCGTTGTGGGAGGTTTTCAATGAATCTTCCCTAAACGCATGCCGTTGCCGATGGCACGGTAGCTGCTCCAGTCGCCGCGCATGGCTCTGGCACCGATCAATTCCGATGGATCTGCTCCTGCCCCGGCTGGTTTGCCCGGCCTGAAGGCGGGCTTGGCTGCGGGTGCTACCGCTGGCGGCCTTGGGCTGGATGCCGCCCTTGCCGCTCTGTTGGGGCCACAGGCGGCTGGTTCTCCGCTTCCGGCGGGCAAATCGCCGGCTGGAGTTCCGTTGCCGGCATCGGCCAACCATGGTGCCGCTGCTGCTGCCGATGGGCAGAAACAGCTCTGGAGCCGGGTCTTCGATCTGGCCCAGCAGAGCGGCGCAGTTGCCGAAGCCGCTACTGCCGAAGCTGCAGTTGCCGAAGCCGCGACGGCTGCGGTGCAGAACGGCTCGCAATCGACAGCTCCGGCTGCTACCGTGACGGCAGGCAGTCCGCTGGCCGCCAAGGCTGCACCGACTCCGGCTTCGTCTGCGACACTTGAGCTCGCCGCTGCGACAGTGCCGGGCGCGCCTTCCGGGCAGATTCTGGGCCGGATTGCGGCCATTGCCACGGGTCAACTTTCCGGAACCGCGACTCCTGACTCCAAAACAGAGGCTGCGACCTCTCGCCTGATGCGCGAGCGCTCGCAGGCGACAAAGTCCACGCCGGGGGGAGCTGTTTCGGGTCAGATTTCCGGTCCGCAGCCGCCGGTCTTGCATGCGATTGCCATCCCCGCACCGGTCACTCCGGTTTTGTCGCAACCGGGAATGGCTTCTGCGGGATCCTCCGGACAGACGGCCAGCTCTCAGGTTGGAACTCTCGCAGCTTCCGGAGCGACGGCTGGCGGCGCAGGGAGCAGCGAAGGGAGCGGCGCAGGGAAATCCGCAGCACTCCCGCTGCCTGGGAGCGCGGCCCAAAGTGGAGCCCTGATTCCGGGTCTAGCTCCGGGTCTAGCTCCGGGTGCAGCTCCGGGTGCTGCCCTAGTTTCCGATGCTGCCAAAACGGCCACCCTTTTGCCCGGGACTCTCCCTGCTGGTGCGGTTTCTGCTGGCACGGCCGCTGCGGGCGCAGTCTCTGAAGCCGGTGTGGCCGCGTCGATTCGCAATGGGGACGCGGGCAGTCCGGGGTCAGGCAATGCGACGGTGCCGCAACCCGGCTTGAGCCCGACAGCTTTAAGCCAGACAGCCACCAATCAGACAGCCACCAGCCAGACAGGTCATGCGATCGCCGGGCCGAATGCTGCTCCTCCACGGGCAGCAGCCGACGGAGTTGCGGGTACGGACCCGACAGTCCTGGCAGGCAAGGTTGCGCCAGCGGTTGTGCCGCTGCCTGCGGTTGCATCTTCCGCTGGAACGACGGCGGCTGCCAACTCCGCTTCGGCTGCAACTCCCACGGCAGCCGCGTCTGTACCCGCGTCTGCATCCGTAAAACCGGCATCGGCTGCCGCTCCATCCAGTCCCGCAGCTGCCGGTTCGACCGGAAGCGCTTCTGCAGCGACGCCGACCGCAGCATCGAGCAGCGGTGGAAGTGACGGGAACGCTCGTGCGTCCAAATCAACCGTGGAAGCTGGTGCCTCTGCGGTGGCTGTGGTCCACCCCATGCCGCAGGGCAATGCGGCTCCGATGACGGCACCCTCGATCATGGCCCCTGCGCCTGTGGCCCCTGGAACTCTTGCGATGGCCAATGCCTCGAACTCCCCCATGCATGCGGCATTGCTGCATCCGGGGCAGGTCTTTGAGGCGATGGATGGCGGCAGCGCGGCGGTGGGCGGCAGCGCGATGCCGAGTGCGCCGGGTGCGGCCAGTCTTTCGGTCGGATATCAGGATGCGCGTCTGGGGTACGTCGAGCTACAGGCCCGGCAGGTGGCCGGGTCGATTCAGGCAACGCTGATTCCCAGCTCCGAGGCGGCGCAGCATGCGCTGCAGGGGCAACTGGGGGCTCTGGGCGGCTGGCTGGCGCAACGCGCTACACCGGTGGAGCGGTTGGCCGTGGTTGCTCCGGCGGCCATGAGCAGTTTGGCGGGAAATATGGGCGGACAGTCGCAGGGGGGTGGCGATCCCTCCTCGCAGGCCCGCTCCTGGCAGGGCAATGCCGGGATGGGGTATGGGCAGGGAAATCCCTCCGGCGCAGGAGCCGGCTTCGGCGGTGGACAGGATTCTTCGGCCTCCGGACACTCCTCGGGGCAGTTGGTCGAAGCCCTGGCCGCCACCGGCAGTGTGGTCTCCCGCAGCGGCCGGTCGGTTGCCGAGCCGGGGCTGGCCATGGGCGCTGCGGCGCTGCCGCCGGTTTCCGGCAGCAGCCGGGGGGCGATAACTCCGGCATCCGGCGGTCGCGGGCAAAGGATATCCGTGCATGCCTAGCAGGGTGGTCCTGGATTGGGACCGAGAGCGGGTGAAGGCATGGGAATGCTCTTAGAACCCGAGCTATTTAGCCTCTCGGGTCTCCGTCAATGAGGGGAATGAAATGGCTTCCCCTGAGAGTTTTTCCATAGCCCGTTGCGAAGTATGGCAGGCGAATCGCAAGGAAGCGGGCAACCGGCCGCAGGAACTGGGAAGCTGCGCAGGGTGCGCAGGATTCGAAGGCAGGAGCAGGCGAAGGAGCCGAAGATGAGTCAGGCAGCGATGATGGGCATGCTCTCGGCATGGAATGCCAACAGCCGACCGCAGGGCGGACTGAGTCCGATGGCAAGCACGGGCAGTGGAGCGGCTTCCGGCGGATCGGCCAGCAGCAGTGCGGCGGCCAACACGGGGATTACGGCCAATGATTTTCTGACGCTTCTGGTGACCGAGATGCAGAATCAGGATCCGACGGCGGATGTCGATCCCAACCAGTACATCAGCCAGCTGGTGCAGATCAACAGCCTGGAGCAGCTGATTTCGATCAATCAGAATACGACGGCTGTGGGCGCAACTTCGGGGACGGGTAGCGGGACGGGATCGGGCACCGGATCGGGAACGGGGACCGGATCGGGCAGCGGGACTGGAACCGGATCCGGAACCGGCGCCACCAGCGGATCAGGCACCGGTACAGGGGCACTGGCTCCGGTGGGCGGCACGGCAGGACGGGCCTCCTCCATGACCAGGATGGTGCCCCAGCATGTGGAGCACGGAAACATGAGTGTGCCGCCGATCTCCGCCTCGGCGGAGAAGGTGGCCGGAGCCCTCGGCAAGCCGCACAGCCAGCCGGGTTACGGGCATGCCATCCGGGATATTCCATTGCCGCGTTTCCTCGGCAACGCACACGAGTAGGGCTTCCCCAACGGGTTGGACAGGGCGAAGACGGGTATTCACAACGCAACCAAGCAGGAGGAGAGACTGTGGCAAGTTTTTATATTCCTTTGACGGGCCTGAACAATGATGCAACCGCGCTGAACACCATCGCCAACAACCTGTCGAATCTGAATTCGACAGCCTACAAGGATCAGACGGTCAATTTTTCCGATTTCTTCTACCAGCAGGTCGGCGAGACCGGATCCGGGAATCCGATCCAGCAGGGATCGGGCGTGCAGCTGGCCAATATCTCTTCGAACTTTACCCAGGGCAATGTGAACTCGACCGGAACGGCCAGCAATATGGCGATTGATGGCAATGGATTCTTTGTCCTGAGTTCGGGAAACAACAACAACGTCTACACCCGGAATGGCAACTTTACGGTGAATGCAAGCGGGGCACTGGTCTCCCAGGACGGTCTGTCCGTGATGGGGTATCCGGCAACCAACGGGGTGGTGAATACCAATGCGCCGCTGACGGCGCTTTCCATCCCGGTCGGTCAGGTGCAGACTCCGGCAGCCACGAATACATTCGGCATGACGGCGAATCTGAACTCGTCGGCAGCGGTGGGAACGGTGGTTCCGGGCCAGGTCAAGGTCTATGATTCGCTGGGCCAGAGCCACACGCTGACCGTCAACTATACCAAGACGGCCAACAATACCTGGAGCTATTCGATTGCCTTGCCCGCCGGGGACCAGACAGGCGCCGGCACCTCGGCCAACACCACCGGAACGCTGACCTTCGACAGCAACGGAAACCTGACTACGCCGGCGGCCAACGTCTCGGGAATCAGCTTCACCGGCCTGGCGGATGGGGCCTCGAACCTGAACTTCAGCTGGAATCTGTATGACAGCAACAACAACCCGACGTTGACGCAGGTGGATACGGCTTCGGCGGTTTCGGCAACCAACCAGAATGGCTACGCCAGCGGGCAGTATCAAAGCTTCTCGGTGAACTCGGATGGAACCGTGGTCGCCAGCTTCTCGAACGGACAGCAGCAGGCTGTGGGTCGGGTGGCCCTGGCATCGGTGGTCAATCAGCAGGGAATGAAGCTGCTGGGCAATGGCGAGTACGCGACAACACTGGCCAGCGGAACGGCAGTGACCAATGCTCCCGGCGCTGCCGGCGTGGGAAACATTCAGGGCGGGTCGCTCGAGCAGTCCAACGTCAACATCTCCACCGAGTTCTCGAATCTGATCATCGCCCAGCGCGCCTTTGAGGCCAACTCCAAGGCCGTGACCACCTTTGACAACGTGGCCCAGGACACGATCGATATGGTGCGGTAACTCAGGCGGCCATGGCCGGTTGCGGTTGGACTGCGCCATGGCCTCCCAGAATGGTCCATGGACTGCGTTGGATGGGATTGTCTGCCTGCCTGCTCCGGCATGCCTGTCTGTTTCTCTCCCGGTACGGTTCTGGTTTTCTCCCGGAAAACGGACAGGCAAGGCCCGGTTCCTGCCGGCGTGCATGGGCAATTCCGTCTTTCTAAGTTTTCTCTCATAAGTCTCTCCCCATTCCGGTCTCTCGCTTGCTCCGCTCCGCAGTGAATCTCTTCTTCGGACGGCTTATGGCATCGGCTGCACCCACTCCCGAAAGCACGCTTCGCCCCATTCCTCCGGCTTTGACTGCCGATCCTGTTCGCGCGGAGGCACCGAACGGGGATCTGATCCCGACTGCGGTTGCGCTGGAGCGTGCGGTGCTCTCCGACGCACCGGCGGAAGCCGATGGGAGCGAGGATGCCATCCCGGCGGTGGTGCTGCCCTTGCCGGTGACCGTGTCTGTTGGCATTCCTGTCCGCAACTTCCGTGTGCGCAATCTGCTGGCCATGCAGGCCGGGACGGTGCTGGAAACCCAATGGGGCCACGGGGAAGACCTGCCGCTGGCGAGCGGGGACGTCTCGCTTGCCTGGACGGAGTTTGAGGTCATTGACACGCAGCTTGCCGTGCGTGTGACGAGGCTTGCCTGAGAGGACCCGGAGAGAACCCATGGAGAAGACGAACAGCAATCAAGCGACGGTAGGCGGGCCGGGAACTGGGCGCCGTCATGCAGGCACGCGGAGTTTGCCAGAGCCGGGTAAGCCGGAACTGGGTAAGCCGGAGCTGGGTGAGCCGAAACCGGCCAGACCGAAACATGCCAGACCGAAACAGGCCACGCACACAGCCGCTGCCCGGGCCGGAACTCCCATTCCAGAGCAAGCCTCGCGTGCGACGGGTGGCTCCGGAGTCGCGAGGGCATTGGCTGGCGCGCGGAGGTCCGGCTTGGCTGCATCGGGCTCCGGCGCGGCGCTGGGAGCTGCTGCCGGGCGCACCCTGCAATGGCGGCATTGGCGGCAAGGGATCGCGGTCGGAATCCGGAAGGGATGGAATCGGGCGCGAACGCTGCTGCTCGAGGCCGCAGCGGTGGGACGATCGCGGCTGCAGCGCCGAGCCTCGGGGCAAAGGCCGATGACGGTGGTGGATCAGATTGCCGCCGGGCCCAGACTGCGTGCCGTGCTGCTGCAGGTGGACGGAAAGCGGATTCTGCTGGCGGCAAACGGGGATCATGCGCCGGCGTTGCTGGATCTGGGCGCGACTCCGGCGGCCAGTCGGCGCTTGGCGACGAGCAAGTCCAGCTTCAAGCATTCCAGCGCAAAGAAATCCAGCCCCGAGCATTCCATCCCCAAGCATTCCAGCCCCAAGCATTCCAGCTCTGGAAAGTCCACCGCCAGGAGATACGCCTCTGGATGGAATGCGGGTGCGACGATGCCGGTCGATGCGCTTGGTGAACACAGACTGTTGGACCGGGCGACGGGAGGCGAGATCCAGTGAGCAGCCTGCTTCTGCTGATCCGTGTGGCGGCTCCGCGCGTGGCCCCGGTCTTGCCGGACCTGAATGCGCGGCTGCGGCCGGGGGATTCGACGCCCTGGACGATCCTCTTTGTGCTGACGCTGATTACGCTGCTGCCGGCACTGGTGATGGCCATGACGCCGATGGTGCGTCTGATGGTGGTCTTTCATTTCCTGCGTCAGGCGCTGGGCACGCAGACGGCTCCGTCCAATTCCACGCTGCTGGGGCTGGGGCTGGTGATGACCTGGTTCCTGATGCAGCCGGTACTGGTGCAGGTCGAGCAGCAGGCGGTGACGCCGTATCGCGATGGCCGGGTGACCGGATGGCAGGCGATCGAGCAGGGAACAACGCCGATCAAGGCCTATCTGCTTCGGTATGCGCGGGAAAAGGATCTGGCCTTGTTTACCGCAGCCGGACAGATTCCCCGACCCAACCAGCCGATGGATCTGCCGATGCGGGTGGTGGTGCCGGCCTACATGCTTTCCGAGCTGAAGTCGGGCTTTGCCATCGGGGCGGTTCTCTATCTGCCGTTTCTGCTGATCGACATGGTTACGGCTGCGGTGACCACCTCGATAGGCATGTTTCAGCTGCCACCGGTGGTCATCTCGACGCCGCTCAAGATTCTGCTCTTCGTGATCGTGGACGGATGGAATCTGGTGGCCGGATCGCTGCTGAAGAGTTTTTGAGAACGAGGCGCAGAGGAGCGCCGGGAGGATGCCATGACACCGGATATGGCCGCAGAGATGGTGCGGCAGCTGCTGAAGGAATCGATGATCGTTGCCACGCCGGTGCTGCTGGCCACGGTGGTGATCAGCTTTGTGCTGAGTCTGCTGCAGACGCTGACCTCGCTGCAGGATCAGTCGCTGACCAGTGTGCCGCGTCTGTTTGTGGTTGTGGGCCTGCTGGCGGTGGCGATGCCGTGGTTCATCCATCGGCTGACCGGCTACACCCATGTGCTCTATGACAACCTGGGCCGCTACACCCACTGAGGGTCGAAATGGAGATTGCCGACGATGTCCGGGTTGAGTGCAGCCGATCTGTGGAGCCAGATGAGAGCCGGTACGGTGGGAGCGCAGTGGGCGGCAACGCTTGCGGCGCTGGTGCTGATTCTGATTCGCGTCAGCGTGGTGCTGGCCATCGGGCCGCTGTTTTCCTCCCGGGTCTTCACGGCGCGGACCAAGATTGTGCTGGCGGTGGCCATGACCTGGCTGCTGCTGCCGGTGGCGGCCACGGTTCCGGCGCGCAGCCTGAGCGTAACCGCCGTGCTGGGTGAGGCTGCCGTGGGTGCGGTCTATGCACTGACGCTGGGCATGCTGAGCGAGATCCTGCTGCTGGCCGGGCAGGTGGCGGGCGTGCAGTTCAGCTTTTCGCTGGTCAACCTGCTTGATCCGAGCTCCGAGATTCAGACGCCGCTGCTGGCCGATCTCTTTCAGCTCTTCGGGTTGTGGATCCTGTTTGCGGCAGGTCTGGACCGGCTGCTGCTGGACTCGCTGATGCGGAGCCTGCGGGCGCTGCCTCCGGGCGGCTTTGTGCTGCATGCCGGAACGGTGGCGCATGCCTTGATGCCGCTGCTGTCGGGGGCCTTCTTTGCCGCTCTGCAACTGGTGGCTCCGCTGCTGGCGGTGACGGTGCTGGTCGATCTTTCCGTGGCGCTGGTGGGCAAGCTGGCGCCGCAGCTGCCGGTGATTTCGCTGACGATTCCGCTGAAGACCCTGCTTGGGCTGGCGGTGCTGGTGGCAACGCTCCAGCTTTGGCCGCGCTATCTGGAGTCGCGGTTTGAGGAGCTGCTGGCCATGGCCGAGCGCATTCTTTCGGCTGCGGTGAGGGGCTGACGATGCCGGGAGACCGCACAGAAAAAGCCACTCCGCAACGACGCGACAAGGCACGCCGGGAAGGCGACATTACGCACAGCCGTGAGCTGACGACGGCGGCCGGAACCCTGGCCGGCGTGATGCTGCTGCGCGTGGCCTGGGGCGATTTCCTGATGCGCTGGGCCGGTTCCCTGGATGTGGTGATGGGCTTTGGCAATGTCGGCAACTGGGAAGGCGCGTCGATGGGCAGAACCCTGCGCGCGCTGCTGGCCGAGATGGGCAGAACGCTGGAGCCGTTTGCGCTGGTGGGTGCTGCGGTGGTGCTGGGCACGCTGGGCGCAGGCATGCTGCAGACCGGAGGCTTGCAGATCCATCCCCAGGTGCTGGCCTGGAAGCTGGATCGGGTCAGTCCGCTGGCCAATGCCAAGAACGTCTTTTCGCTGCGCGCCCTGGCACGGCTGGGAAAATCGCTGCTGCCGGTGGCGATTCTCGGGGTCTTTGTGGTGGTGCGGATTGAGCAGCAGTGGCTGGTGGCACCGTTCTCGACCGATCGCATGGCGCTACTTGGTAGTGACGTGTGGACGCTGCTGTTGGCGGCGGCCTGGGTGACCTTTGGCTGGGCCGTAATTGACTACGCCGTGGAGTGGCGCAGCCGTGAGATGCGACTGCGCATGAGCCGCGAGGAGATGCGGGAGGAGTTTCGGGACACCGAGGGCAATCCCCAGATTCGCAGCCGCATTCGCAGCCTGCAGCGACAGGGGCGACGTCGCAGGGTGAAGCAGGATGTGGCCAAGGCTGCTGTCGTCATCACCAATCCCACGCACTATGCCGTGGCGCTGGGCTTCGATTTCGAGACGATGGAGGCGCCGAAGGTGCTGGCCAAGGGGCGCAACCTGCTGGCCGAGGAGATCAAGCAGGAGGCGCGCTGGGCCGGAGTTCCGGTGATGGAGAATCCGCCGCTGGCCCGGTCGCTGTATCGGGTTGTGGAACCGGGACAGTCGATTCCCGTGGAGCTGTATGCCGCCGTGGCGTCGATTCTGGCCTATCTCTATCGCCAGCGGGTCACGGAGAGTGCGCGCCAGCGCCAGCGGGCGGCGGCGCAGCCTCGACCGGGCCCTGCGCCTGCACCGGCAGAGGTTGCCGGCAGATTGCGATCGTCGACGCCCGGCAGGGGGCGAACGGCCAAGGGCGTGGGCAGGCCGGCGAAGGGTCGAAATCGCAGCAGAACAGATGAGGGAGGTCGGCAATGAGCAGTGTTGCAATGAGTCCACCGCTGGCCGGTGGCCGCATGGCCTGGCTGGAGCGGTTGCGGGAGTACCTGCTTCCGATCGGTGCCATCAGCGTGATCTTTGTGATGCTGGTGCCGCTGCCGGCAGCGGCGCTGGATCTGCTGCTGGCCATCTCGATGGCCGCATCGATGGTGGTGTTTTTAACCGCCGTGCAGGTGCGAAGGGCCGTGGAACTGAGTGTCTTTCCCACGCTGCTGCTGCTGCTGACGCTCTTTCGTCTGGCGCTGAACATTGCCTCCAGCCGCAGGATTCTGCTGCACGGTTCGGAGGGAACGACGGCGGCCGGAAAGGTGATTGAGGCCTTCGGGCAGTTTGTGGTGGGCGGCAATTATGTGGTCGGCTTCGTGCTGTTTCTGGCCCTGATTGCGATCCAGTTTCTGGTGGTCTCGCATGGTGCCGTGCGCACGGCCGAGGTCACGGCCCGCTTTACCCTCGATGCGCTGCCCGGAAAACAGATGGCCATTGATGCGGATATGAATGCCGGGCTGATCAACGAGCAGGAGGCCCGGCGTCGTCGCCAGGCGATTGCCCGCGAGGCGGAGTTCTACGGTGCCATGGATGGCGCGGCGCGTTTCAATCAGCGGGATTCGATGGCCACGATTCTGATCACCTCGATCAACATCATTGCCGGACTGCTGATTGGCACACTGCAGCAGGGCGTGGCGCTGGGCGAGGCCGTGCGCACCTACACGGTGCTGACGGTGGGAGACGGACTGGTGACGATGATCCCTTCGTTGCTGGTCTCGGTGGCCGGCGGCATCACGCTGACCCGAACCAGTGGTGCCGGATCGCTCTCCGGCGAGCTGCGCAGCCAGCTCTTTGGCCAGCCGGCCACGCTTTATATTGCTGCCGGAGTCTCGGCGGCACTGTGTCTGATTCCCGGTCTGCCCAAGTTTGCCTTTCTGCTCGTGGCCGGAGGTCTGATCGTGATTGCCCGAAGCATGGGCGGCAGCAAGGCAGCGGCTGCGGTTGCCGATGCTCCGGCCGCCGCGGCAGGTGCCGGCCAACCCACGGCTGCGGTGCAGGAGATGACGGCGCTGCTGCGAACCGAAGAGCTGACGCTGGAGATTGGCTTCCAGCTGATTCCGCTGGTGGATGAAAAGCAGGGAGGGCAGCTGCTGAGCCGCGTGCGCACGCTGCGCCGTCAGCTGACCCAGGAGCTGGGCTTCCTGATTCCGCCGGTGCATATTTCGGACAATCTTCGGCTGCGTCCGCGGGAATATCTGTTTTCCCTGCGCGGCATGGAGATCGGACGCTGGCAGACCGAAGGGACGCAGCTGCTGGCGGTGACCACCGATGCGGCACGGAGCCCGCTGCCGGGGCGGGAGACCCGTGAGCCGGCCTTCGGAGTGCCGGCCCTGTGGATTGCTCCCGGGCTGGAGGATCAGGCCATTGCGGCTGGGTACACGGTCGTCGATCCGGTGACGGTGGTCACGACGCATCTGGGCGAGATGATGCGCCAGCACGCCCATGAGCTGCTGAGCCGTGCGGAAACCAAACGCCTGCTCGACAGCCTGAACGATTCCCACCCCAAGCTGATGGAGGAGCTGGTGCCCAAGCTGATGACGCTGGGCGAGGTGCAGCGGGTGCTGGAGCAGCTGCTGCGCGAGCGGGTTTCGATTCGCGACCTGGGCACGATTCTGGAAGCCATTCTGGAAGTGGCTGCGCAGAACAAGAGCACGGTGGCGCTGGTGGAAGCCGCGCGGCATGCGCTGGGACGCCGACTGATTCAGCCGCTGCTTGATCCGGATGGGCAGCTGGCGGTGGTGCTGATGGATACGCCGCTCGAGGAGGAGGTGCTCAGTGCCGTGGCCCAGGAGTCCGGCCAGCGGCAACTGATGGCACCGGGCCGGTCCGGGGTTCCGGTGATTCGCCGCCTCGGCGATTCTTTGAGGCAGCTTATCGGTTCCACCCCGGCAACGGCACTTCCCGTGCTCCTTTGTCCGAGTCCGGCACGCTACTTCGTCAAGCGGTGGATTGAGCCATGGACACCACGGATGGCCGTGGTGGTTGCCAGCGATATTCCTCCGGAGATTCGACTGCGTGCGGTTGGGACCATCCGCTGAGGATGGGGTGCGGAACAAGGGAAATGCCAGGCGAACACAGGGGATTGAGGGAGCGCGATGTCGCAGATGGAAGACCAGAAGAGTAACCGACGCAGAATCGATGGGACCGGCAGTGCGCAGAAGTCTGTCCGGGGTGGGCGTAGCGCGAAATCCCAACCGGATGGCGACAGCGATCCAGTCCGGCTCGATGAGGAAACTCTCAGCCAGGACGACTGCTTCGCGCAGGAGGTGGAGGCAGAGGTGGAGGCGGAGGTCGAGGCGGAGGTCGAGGCAGACGGATCGCTGCAGCGGATTGCGCTCAGTCTGGGCAGGACCGGCTACGGAGCCAGCCGAACGGAGTTCACGCCCGAGCAGGAGCGGATCCTGCTGGAGCATCTGCCGATGGTGCGCTTCCTGGCGCGGCGCATTCATGAGCGGCTTCCGCAACATGTCGAGATGGAGGATCTGGTCTCGGCCGGCGTGGTGGGCCTGATGGATGCCTTCAGCAAATTTGATCCGGCCAAGAAGGTTCAGTTTCGCAGCTATGCGCAGTTCCGGATTCGCGGAGCCATTCTGGACAGCCTGCGCACGCTGGACTGGAGCCCGCGCGAGCTGCGGCGCAAGGGCCGTGCCGTCGAGGAGGCGATTCGCCAGCTGACGGCCAATCTGGGTCGGGCGCCGTCGGAGGCCGAGGTGGCCAGGGAGCTGGGTCTGGAGCTGGAGAGCTATCAGCAGCTGCTGGGCGAGCTGAAGGGTCTGGAGATTGGCACGCTGCACATGGAGCGCAACGAGGACTCCGGCGAAGAGGAGCTGGCGTATGTGCCGGGTCGCGTCGAGGATGATCCGCTCTTTCGATGTCTGCACGGGGAGATGCAGGAGCGGTTGGCGGAGGCCATTCGCGGGCTGCCGGAACGGGAGCGGCTGGTGATGACGCTCTACTATTTCGAGGAGATGACGATGCGCGAGATCGGACTGGCTCTGGGGGTGGTCGAGTCGCGCGTCTCGCAGATACATGCCTCGGCGGTGTTGCACCTGCGTGCGGCACTGGCAGATCTGGCGCGACGGATGGAAAAGCGGCCCGCGCGCACCGGTCTGCGGTCGGGCGTGGAGGCACTGCCCAAGGCCATGCTGCAGCGCACGCATCCCCGCAGTGGAGTTCCCATTCCGCGATGAGCCGCGGAGGGATTTGCCACGCGTCGGAGATCGGCATGGGGATCGGCATGGGGATCGGCATGGGAAGCCTCTGCCGGTGAGTCCGAATCAGGAATCCGGATGGCGGATTGGGGTCGAATTTGTGAGCGTGCAGGCAGCGGAATGGAGAAAGTGAAGGAATGGAGAAAACACTCAAGCAGGATGAAATTGATGCCTTGTTTCAGGCAGCGCGTGCCACCACTCCGGAGGCCGGAGCGCAGATCAAGGCGCGCGTGCTTCCCTATAATTTCGCTGCCGCAGGACAGATTTCCACCGAGCAGCTGCGTGCCATCAGCATGCTCAACGATCTCTTTGCCCGCAATCTGACGCACAATCTCTCGGCCTGGCTTCGGACACGGCTGCAGGTGAATCTGGTTTCCGCCGAGCAGATTCCCTTCAACGAATTTCTGCTGCGGATTCCGGAGATCTCCTACATTGCCTCGGTGCGTCTGGAGCCGCTGGGTGCGCTGTCCGTCCTCCAGCTGGATCTGGGCATGGCGCCGGCGATGATTGATCTTCTGCTGGGCGGGGAGGGCCAATCCGGAGAGCTTCGCGAGCTGACGGATATTGAAGAGGCGATTGTGGCCAGTGTGGTGGAGATTATCTGCCGCGAGTTGACGACGGCCTGGCAGACGGTGGGACTGAGCTTCAACTTTGAGCGACGCCAGATGCAGACGCAGACCGCACGCATCATGCCGGTGACGGAGAAGACGCTCTGCCTGAGCTTTGAGATTCGCATGCAGGAGTCCTCGGGGCTGCTGAATCTGGCCTTCCCTGCAGTGGTGGCCAACACGATCCTGCGCCGGTTGACCGGGGAGTGGGGAGGGCGGAGACGCCATGCCGGAGAGACGCGCCGGCGCATGGAGCAGACGGTGCGCAAGCTGAGCTTTGGCGCTGCGCTGCAGCTGCCTTCGGTCCGCATGGAGGCGCGCGATCTTGAGGATCTGGCCGTGGGCAAGATCGTCCGGCTGGATCTTCCGGTGAATCGGATTTCGGAGTTTCGCGTGAACGGGCAGAAGCTCTTTGAGGCACAGCCCATCCGGCTGGGTGTGCATCGGGGCGCGCGACTGGAGATGGAAGTGGAGGAGGCAGGGAAATGAGCGAATCGGTCCGTTATCTCGACTGCTGGATCACGGTTGCGACCAGTCTGTTTGGCCAGGCGCTGATGGGAGAGCCGGTTCTGAGCGAGTCGCTGCCCAAGCCGCTTCCGGAAGGCTCCTTTGGCTTTGCCGCAACCATCGATGGGGACGAAACGGGACGATTGGTCCTGTTGCTGGATGGTGGCCTGCTGGAGGCTGCGCTGTTGGGCGATGTGCCGGATGCGCGAGCCGCCTGGATGGAGCTGCTGCGCGAGACCGTCGATGCCGCTGCCGGAGAGCTGCTGGCGCGGACCGGAGCCAAGTGCCAGGTGACGGGCTTTGAGGAGGCAGGGCCGGAGAGCAAGATCACCCGCTCCTTTCAGCTGAAGGCCGGAGATCGAAGCTGGACCCTGCTGGTGGCCAGCGACCTGAAGGCGAACCGTGGGGAGGGAGCCCGGAAATCCGCGACCGCAAGCAAAAAGTCGATGGAGGAAAAATCCGGGCAGCCGAAGGAGCAGGTGGAAACAGCGCCTCCGGCCGGGGCAGGAAGCAGTGCCCCGTCCGGTGGCCTCGGAGCCTCGCCCACGGACACATCCATGCTGTCCGAAGGGTTGCAGTTGCTGCTGGATGTGGAGCTGGAGGCTTCGCTGCGCTTTGGTTCGCGTGAGCTGCCGCTGGGAGAGATTCTCGATCTGGGACCGGGGGATGTGGTGCAGTTGGATCGCCACATCAGCGATCCGGTGGACCTGGTTGTCGGCGACAAGATCATCGCCCGCGGCGAGGTCGTGCTGGTGAATGGAAACTTTGGCCTGCGGGTGACCCAGGTGGCCGAGCCGCAGCGCAGATTGGAGAGCATCCGATGCCTGTTTTAGATTCGCAACCTCAGGATCCCAATTCTGCATCCCGACCGGCTGCGGCGCGGGAAGCGATGCCGGAGCAGGCGCAACCTGTTCGTGGTGGATTCTTCCCCAGCTGTTCCAATCCGGAGTGCGCCACCGGGTGGATGCATCTGCTGCGCAGCCGATCGGTTCCGATCTTTGAAGGGGGATGGTCGTGTTCGGCCGGTTGCACCGAGCGACGGGTGGAGGCGGCTGTACGCCGTGAGCTGGAGGGGCGCTCGCCGGAGACGCGTCTCTATCAGCATCGCATTCCGCTGGGGCTGCTGATGCTGGAGCAGCGATGGATTGATGCCGGACAGCTGCGCCGCGCCTTGGAGGCACAGCGCAGCAGTGGTGAAGGTCGTCTTGGCAGCTGGCTGGTGCGGCAGGAGGGTGTCTCCGAGCAGCTGGTGGCGCGTGCGTTGGGATTGCAGTGGAGCTGCCCGGTGGTTTCGCTGCCCTTTCATGATCGCGAGGCGATGGCCTCGGCGCTGCCGCGTCTGTTTCTGGATGCCTTTGGGGCGTTGCCGCTGCGGATGGCAACCCGGAGGCTGCTCTATCTCGGCTTTGAGGACCGTCCCGATCCGGTGGTGGCGCTTGGAGTGGAGCGGATGCTGGACGTGCGCGTGGAGCCGGTGCTGGTGCCGGATTCCGAGTTTCGTGCCGCGCACAGCCAGATGTTGTCGGCACCGTTTCCGCGCGTGGAGCTGCTGGAGGTTTCCAGCGAAGCGCAGGTGGCAAGAGCCCTGAGCCGCGTGGTGGAAAAGGTGAAGCCGGTGGAGTCGCGCCTGGTGCGGATGCGGGATTTTCTCTGGCTGCGGATGTGGCGGCGGCTGAGTGCGGGTGTGCCAGCCGATGCGGCACAGGTGGAGGATGTGGTCTGCGCCATTGGACGACCGTGAGATGGAAATCTCTGCCGTCGCATTCCCATTCCCGGCTCATGTTTTGCCCGGGGGTTCCGATACATAGCCTATCAAGAGACATAGGGCAATCCAGTATGGGGCAATCAGGCATTGGGCAAACCAGCATGGGGCAATCCAGTACTGGGCAAATTCGTATCGGGCAATCAAGGAGAACTTGGAATGAGCGAGATTCGCGTCTTGATCGTGGATGATTCATCGGTGATGCGCAAGATTGTGGAGCGTGCCTTGCGGCAGGCGGGGCTGGAGCCGCTGGTGGTTCTGGAGGCGGGAAGCGGCGTGGAGGGGTTGGATGCGCTGCGTGCCGGATCGGTGCAGCTGATTCTGTCCGACATCAATATGCCATCGATGGATGGACTGGAGTTTCTGCGTCAGCTGCGCGCCCAGAATCTTGCCGATGGCGTGCCGGTGGTGATGATCACCACCGAGTCCAGCGAGGAGCATGTGCGGCAGGCCATTCAGGCAGGGGCGCAGGGCTATATTCGCAAACCGTTCACAGCCGAGCAGGTGAAAGAGCGCGTGCTGCCGCTGTTGGCTGCCTGAGCCGTGCGTGCCGGGTGGTGCCGCATCGTCCGTCGTCAGGTCGGGAGATGGCGGTGAAGGGAATGTGTCTTTGTACAGGGTGGACCACGGGAAAGTGTCAGGGTGTTACGGCATCGGGAGTAAGGCGAAAGGCTGAAGCGGAGGAAGATACGAGTATGGCGCAGTCGCTGCGTGAGAATCTTCAAACAGTAGCAGATCCAATGCATCTGCAGTCGAGCGTGGAAGAGGTCTTTGAAACCATGCTGGGGGTGCGATGTGAGATGGTGCCCTGTAGTGGTGTGGCATCGGCGGAAACCATCACCTCCGTGGTTGGCTTTGGCGGAATGCTCACGGGAGCCTGCGTCTTCCGTTCCGATGGAGGAACGGCGCTTGCGATTGCCGAGCGGCTGACCGGGATGGGCTTTACGGAAATGGATGACACGGTCAAGGATGCCATTGGAGAGATCTGCAATATGCTGGCCGGTGCGTGGAAGGGCAAGGTGCCGGATCTGTCTGCCAACTGCGGACTGTCCATTCCTGCCGTGATTACCGGACGGGATTACAACATCCACGTGCAGGCGCCGGAGTTTCGCCTGCACCAGTGCTACCGCTTCGATGGCTCGGGCTTTGAGGTGACGATCATCTGCGACGGTCTGCAATAGCCTGCCTGCTGCCGATGCCGGCTCCTGGCCGGCATCGAATCCTCCGCGTCCTCTGACGGCATTCCGTCGGGCAGGTTTCCGGCAGCATGCACGGTGAAGAACGCATTCCCGGCCATTCGGTGGACGCCTCGGGTTCCGATAGCGACGCTCCGGGCGCAATTCCAGCGCAGGCAGCAAGCCGCTGCATCGGCGGCGGGATTCTCCCTCCCTTCCTCATCAATCTCTTCTAATCCACACTCCTCCCCTTTGGCTCCTCTACTGCAAGCAACAGCAGTACAGGAGGAAGCTCATGGACAGTGGCTACTATGCCGCCTATGCCGGTTACATCGCCCGGACACAGGCCCTCGATGCTGCCGCAGACAACCTGGCCAATGCGCAGACGGTTGGCTATCGTGCCGAGCGCGAAAACTTTCGTTCGGTGCTGCTGGATCCACTGGCAGGGAACTCGCAGCTGGGCACAACAGTCAACAACTACGGCGTGGTCCATGGGGATCAGCTGGATATGAGTCAGGGAGCGCTGACGGCAACCGGCAATCCGCTGGATCTTGCCATTCAGGGCGAGGGCTTCTTTGCCACGCAGACGCCCGCCGGAGTGCGCTACACGCGCAACGGCGGCTTTCATCGCAGCAATACCGGCATTCTGGTCAACAGCACCGGGGATCCGGTGCTGTCCACGCAGAACAAGTCCATTGTGATTCCTCCCGGCGAGATTGCCGTCGGCAATGACGGCGTGCTTTCCGTCGATGGCGGAGCCGTTGCCGTGGTGGGGGTCTTTCAGTTTCCCAAGGGAACACAGCTGACGCCAGAGGGAACCAATCGCTACCGCGCGCCGGACAAGGTGAAGACAACGCTGTCCAGTGCCGGGATTCACTCGCATGCCTTGGAGGAGTCCAATCAGGACACGATCACCGGCAGCATGAAGCTGATTCTGATGCAGCGCCAGGCAGAGACCATGCAGAAGGCGCTGACGATCTTCCATATGGACTTCAACAAGACAGCCGCCGAGGAGCTGCCGCGGGTCTAGCCTTGCCCGGGCGGGATGGCACTTCGGGCAGGAGTCGGACGCAAAGCCTGGAGAACGATCCAGGGAATCGGCAGGACAGGAGAACAGGATGATACGAGCACTTTATACGGCGGCCAGCGGCATGATGGCGCAGCAGATGAATCTGGACACGATCGCCAACAATCTGGCGAACTCCTCAACCACCGGATTTCACCAGCTGCGCCTGCAGTTCCAGGACATGCTGTACCAGAACCTGATTACCCCGGGCGCGGCGCAGACCCAGTCGACGATCTCTGCCGGTCTGCAGATTGGTCTGGGCACGCTGCCGGCGGCGACCGAGGTGATCATGACCCAGGGCGAGCTGAACCAGACGAACAATCCGCTGGATGTGGCCATTGAAGGGGCGGGATTCTTTCAGGTGCAGCAGCTCAATGGCCAGATCGCCTTTACCCGCGCGGGGCAGTTTCAGCTCAACAATCAGGGCACAATCGTAACCTCCAACGGAGATACGTTGATTCCGACCATCACCGTGCCTCCGAATGCCACCTCGGTGACCATTACCCCGTATGGCGTGGTGAATGCGACGCTGCCCGGACAGACCAATCCCTCGCAGCTGGGACAGATTCAGCTGGCCACCTTTCCCAACCCCGGCGGGCTGGAGAGCATGGGCGGCAACCTGCTGACGCAAACGCTGGCTTCGGGCAATCCCATCGTGGGCAATCCGGGAGGCGTGGAGGGTCTGGGCATGCTGCAGCAGGGGTATCTGGAAAACTCCAACGTGGATGTGGTGACCGAGTTTGTCCAGATGGTGCTGGCGCAGCGGGCCTACGAGTCGAATTCGAAGGTGATCAAGGCGGCCGACCAGATGTATTCCCAGGTCAACAACATGACGCAGTGAGGACGGCATGAGGCAATTCAGGGCATGGAGGAGATGCGGTTGGGCCTGTGCGTGGGCCGGTCTGGGGCTTTGGGGAGCATTCTGGATTCCGGCCATGCAGGCCGGGACGCCGTCGGCCGGGATCGCTGCCGCAGATGCCGTCAAGGTGGGTTCTCCTGCCGGGGTCGCGCAGGGCTGCCTTCGACTGATTGTCGATCGGGGACTGGGCCTGCGCTGGCGACTGGAGCCGCAAGGGCCGGGTCGGCCGAATCGTCTGGTGCCTGTCGGCGAGGGCGAGCAGCCGGCATGTGCCGCCGGGACCGAAGGCAAGCGGGGGCAGTCCGCGCAGGCATCGCAGCATCCCGACAGCGGGCAGTCCATCGCCAGCGTGGCGCCGAAGGAAGCTTCCCATCCTGCGGTCGCAATGCATCCTGTGATTCAAGTGGGAGAGGCCATCGTGGTGGTGCAATCCGGGAGTACGGTGGTGGCACGATTTCCCGCAGTGGCCATGGCGGCGGCTGCGGTGGGAGCCTGGCTGCCGGCAAGGCTGCAGGTGGGCAATGGCAGCTTCGGCAGGCTGGGCGGACATCGGATTCGCGTTCAGGCCATTGCTCCGGGATTGGCTCGCTGGGATGGGCAACAGATGGAGGCCGGATGGTGAGCTTGGAACGCGCAGTTCGGATTTCGGGGATCTCTCTGCTGGTCGCCTGCCTGGCGCTGGGCGCCTGTGCCGGTCCGGCAGCGGCAGCTCTCGGTCGCCACAAGAAAACGAAGGCCGTGGCCAAGCCGACGCCTCCGGAAGAGGCGCTGGCAGCCTATGTGCAGCGGGTTCGTGCCGAGCACGATGCCGAGGTGCTGAGCCCGGGGTCGATCTGGTCGGATCAGGGAAGTCTGGTGCGACTGTCCGACGATGCCAAGGCGACCAAGCTGCATGATGTGATCCAGATTGTGGTGACGGAGAGTCTGGCGGCTTCCACCGACGGACAGGTGAAGAACTCCCGTGCCAGCTCCGCCAATACAGGATTTACCGGCCTGTTCGGCGTGCCCAAGACGACCAGCACGCTGGCCAATCTGCTGGGACAGAACTCCACCTCGACGCTTGCGGCCCAGGGCCAGAGCGTGACCAACTCGAGCCTGGTGACCACCTTCGGCGGAGAGGTGGTCGACATGCTGCCGAACGGCATGCTGGTGGTGCAGGCCACCCGGCAGCTGACCTTCTCGCAACAGACGCAGTTGATTCGTCTGCGCGGGCTGGTGAGGCCGGAAGATGTGAATTTTTTGAATCAGGTGGATTCCTCGGCCATGACGGATCTGGAGATTGAGGTTGTGGGCAAGGGAATCGTCAACGACTCCACGTATCGACAGAATCCGCTCTGGCGATTTGTCCAGAAGCTGCTGGTCTTCTGATGGATAAGACGCATATGCCGAACCACTCGACCTTTCGCTCCGTGGCAGCCGGAATGCTTGCCGCCTGGCTCCTGCTGGGGATGCCAGCCAGTAGCCTTCTGGCGCAACTGCCGGCCAACCGCCCCGCTGCGGCGGGCAATCCGGCCCAGAATCCGGTTCCGAATCCGGCTCCGAATGCGGCCCCGAATCCAGCCCAGAATCCGGCAGCGAATGCAGCCAGGAATCCAGCTGCAAATTCAGCGCTTCCGGTTCCGGTTGCAGCTCCGGGCGCGGCCACCGGGATTAGCCAGCCGCCTGCCGGAGCAATTCTTCCGGCAGCGACCGGCGTGCCTGCCCCGGGCGTCTCTGGCTCCGGCGTTTCTGGCCCCGGCGTCTCTGGCCCCGGCGGAATGCCGTCGCCGCCGGCAGCGACTGCCGCGTCGATGGATCCTCAGGCGCAGCGCCGTGCCCGCATCAAGGATGTGGCCTCGATTGAAGGCATCCGTGACAACCAGCTGGTGGGTTATGGCGTTGTGGTGGGCCTGCGGGGTACCGGCGACACGCAGCAGACGATCTTTCCCATGCAGTCGCTGCTGTCGATTCTGTTGCGCATGGGCGTGAACGTGCCGCAGACAGGCACGCTGAGCGCGCAGAACATGCAGGTGAAGAATATGGCCGCCGTGTTTATTGAAGCCACGCTGCCGCCATTCAGCCATACCGGGGAGAAGATCGACGTGACGATCTCCTCGGCGGGCGATGCCCGATCTCTCGAAGGCGGTGTCCTGCTGCTGTCGCCGCTCTATGGTCCGGATGGTCAGATTTACGCGCAGGCCGAAGGTCCGCTGGTCATTGGCGGATATCGTGTTTCGGCCGGATTCAACACGACCCAGGTCAACTATCCGACGACGGCGCGGATTCCCGGCGGCGCGCTGGTGGAGCGAACGGTTCCCTTCAGCCTGAAGCAGCTGCACCGGATTGATGTGGAGCTGCAGGATGCCGATTTCCATACCGCCGACCGCATGGCCCAGGCCATCGATGTCTCGCTGGGAGCGCCGCGTGCGCACGTCGTCGACAGCCGCACCGTGGAGCTGATTCCGCAGCCGGGCGAGGATCTGCCGGAGCTGCTGGACCGGGTCGAATCGACCGAGATTGATGTCTATCCGCGCGCCCGGGTGGTGGTCAACGAGCGCACGGGTACGGTGGTCATTGGCGGCAAGGTCCGGCTGCAGCCGGTGCAGATTCTGCATGGCGGATTATCGGTCAATGTTGTCACCGAATTTCAGGTCTCGCAGCCCAATGCCTTTGGACAGGGGACAACGCAGGTGGTTCCGCAGACCACCGTCCAGGCCAATGATCGGCCGGTCAACCGGATTGAGCTGAAGCAGGGAGCAACGGTGGAGGATCTGGTCAGTGAATTGCAAAAGATTGGAGCAACGGCGCGGGATGTGATCTCCATCCTGCAGGCGATGAAGGCGGCCGGTGCTCTGGAAGCCGATCTGGAGGTCTTATGAGTGTGGGGCTTACGCAACTTCAGCCGCAGTCGATGGCGGCGTCGCAGGGGAGGCTCGGACCATCCGCAGCAGGCAGGAGCCTGGGCGGTGGATTGCCGGCGACGGCAGCGATGGGCTTGCGCGGGCTGAGTTTGCGCGGGCAGGCCAGTGCGGGGCAGGCCAGCCTGGCGCAGGCGAGCATGGCGCAGGCCGGGACAGCTACTTCCGACCCGGCATCGCAAGTGCTGTCTCCGCGCCTGCAGACCGCAGCCCATCAGTTTGAAGCCGCCATGATGCAGCAGTTGCTGGGTCCGCTGACGCAGCAACTGGAAGGCATGGATGGTCTTGGGGAGGATGAGGATGACGGCGGGTCGAATCAGGCGTTAACCTCGTTTGCCTCCGAGGCACTGGGCGAGGCCTTGTCCCTGCACGGTGGATTTGGCATTGCCGACAGTGTGCTGAAGAAGCTGAAGGCGGAGGTGGCCGAACGCCATTCCGGAGCCGAAGCGACCGGAAGAGTGTCCGGATTGGGACAGCGCAAAGGCAGGACTGCCGCTGTGGGAAAGCAGAACAGGATTTCCGGAAAATCTCCCCTCGAATGACTGAAGTGATTAGAGAACTCGCCGATACTGCACAGTGGGAGAAGAAGAATGAATATCCGCAATGGCATTGAAAACTCGAATTTGACCCGTGCCTCCGGTGCTGCCAGTGAGGTGGCCGGAGCGGCCCGACCGTCCCAGGCGGCCGGCGTCCGGGATGGAAGTGCGCCGGCAGGCAATGATCAGGCCCGGGTGAGTGCTGCGGCCACGCAGTTGTCCCAGACGCTGCCGGCCGACGGCGGCAGCTCCGATGTGCGCACGGCGGTGGTCCAGCGTGTGCAAAGTGCACTGGCGGCGGGGACATACAACGTATCCGCCTCGCAGGTGGCCGGCAAGCTGATGCAGAGCATGATGGTGGGCGAACAGGCGTAACGGAGCGGTGCTGCCTTGGATTGCCGTCTCGCGGCAGGTGCAAGCGTGACGCGACGCTCCTCGGCAGCGAAGTGGAGTGCAGCAGGGAAACGCGCGCGCAGGCAAATTGTGCAGGGCAAATTGCGCAGGGAAGGATCGACAAGGGATGTTTCCAGTGGATGCTGAAGCAAAGCGGCAGGATGCGTGCTGGCAGGAACTGTTGCAGGAAGCGACAGAGGCGCTGATCCAAATGGATGCAGACCGTCTGGAGGAGCTTGCCCGGTGCTGCGCGGACCTGAACCGGCAGCCGAAACAGTCACGGCGTTCCAAGGCGCCGTCGCCTTTGTCCATTCCGCGCAGGTCCATTGCGAGCAGCTCCGCTGCGGGAGTTTCGGCGGAGCGGCAGTCGCTTGCCACGCTGGCGCGGCTGCTGGAGGAGACGCGAGCCAATCTTCGCGTGTTGACGCATCTGCATCTGCTTCGGTTGAAGGCCGAGGCGGGAACCTTGGAGCAGTGGGAGAACTGGCAGCATCGATCGGCGGGGGCATGCTATGGGGACAATTAGCTCGGCATTGAATGTGATTACCAGTGCTCTGAATGCGGATCAGGGCGCGCTCGATGTGGTGTCCAACAACGTGGCCAACGCCTCGAATACCGGGTACACGCGACAGGTGGCCAACTGGCAGGAGAACTCGCCGATCTATGTGAACGGTGTGGGGTATGGAACGGGCGTCACGATGACGGGCGGCGTCTCCCAGCGGGATCGCATTCTGAACCAGCGGCTGTTTCAGCAGCAGCAGGCGAGTGCCTCGGCCAGTGCCATGGAGTCGGCGCTCACCACGCTGCAGACAAACTTTACGGTGGCCAGCAGCAGCACCAGCAGTGGAAATATTGGAACGGATATCACGAACTTCTTCAATTCGCTGACGCAGTTGGAGACCTCACCGACCAGCAACCCGCTTCGCCAGCAGGTTCTGTCCACGGCGACCGTGCTGGCCGGGGACGTGTCCGGTACGGCGAACAGCCTGAGTGCGCAGCAGTCGTCGTTGAACCAGTCGATCACCTCAGCGGTCTCCCAGGTGAATACGCTGACGGCTTCGCTGGCACAGATCAGTCAGCAGATTCAGTCCACCTCTCCCACGCAGGATGCCGGTGTGCTGGAGGATCAGCGACAGAATGATCTCTCCCAGCTTTCGCAGCTGATTGGCATCAACCTGGTGACCACGGAAAACAATGGCCTGAGCGTGACCACGACGGCCGGCCAGTTGCTGGCGACCAGCGGAAATTCCATTGCCTTGGCGACGGGAATGGTGGGTGGCACCACGCATATTTATCTGAATGGCACGGATATTACCAGCCAGCTGGCCTCCGGTGGCGGGCAGATTGGCGGTCAGCTGACGGTGCGCGATCAGGTGATCCCCAGCACCCTGGCCTCTCTGGATCAGTTGGCCTACAGCATCTCGACCCAGGTGAATACGGTGAACAATGCCGGAACGGATCTGGCCGGGGACAATGGAGGCGCGGGAAATATCTTTGCCGCTCCCACGGCGGTCAGCGGAAGCGCTGCCGGCATGAGCGTCGTGATGACGGACCCGAATCACATTGCCGCAGCCGGACTGGGCAACGGGACGGGAGACAACTCCAATATTGTGGCCATGGCCAATCTGGCCAATCAATCCATCGTCAGTGGATCGTCGCCCTCCAACTACTACTCGAATCTGATCAGCACGCTGGGGACTGCCGTCTCCTCGGCCACGACGGCGAGCACGGCGCTGGGTGCCTCGGTGACCCAGTTGCAGAATCAGATCAGTGCGCTCTCCAGCGTGAATCTGAACGAGGAGGCCAGCATGATGCAGCAGTATGAACGCTCCTATCAGGCAGCCTCCCAGGCATTCACCATTCTGAACACCATCATGGCCTCAGCGCTGAATATCGGCGTGGAGACTGCGGTCGCATAAGCAACCTTCTGCCGGTTGGCCGCACAGGCTCCGGCAGAAGACAATTCCAACTTTGTGTACGAAAGCGGGGCAGTCCCATGCGCGTGAATCCCTATTTTGTCACCAATCTGAGCGGTGCGCTGGATCAGACCCAGGCAACGGAACAGCAGCTCAGTACCGAGATTTCCAGCGGACTCGGTGTCACTTCGATCGGTCAGAATCCGGTGGCTGCGGCGCAGAATGCGCAACTGCTGAATCAGATCGGAATCGATGTGTCGTTCACGCAGTCCTCGAATCTGGCGCAGGGCATGCTGAATGTGACCGACTCCGCACTGGGCAGCGTGGTGACGCAGTTGGATCAGGCCATCTCGCTGAGCACGCAGGGCAGCAACGGGACGCTCTCCACCTCGCAGATGCAGGCCATCTCCAATCAGCTGGCTGGAATTCGCGACGAGGTGCTTTCGCTGGCCAACACCAGTTATCAGGGGCAGTATGTCTTCGGTGGAAGCCAGACGAGCGGTCCTCCGTTTACGCTCAACACCGGAACTACACCGGCGACGGTCACCTACAACGGGGATAATGTGGTGAATCAGATTCAGCCCCCCACCGGCCAGCCGATTGCGCTGAATGTTCCCGGCGATCAGATCTTCACGGCCTCTTCCTCGAATGTGCTGGGAGCGCTGAATACGGCGATTGCCGACTTTGCATCAGGCAATGCTGCCGCCGGTGCCACGGATACGGCGGCACTGAACTCTGCCCTGAGTTTTGTCAGCCAGCAGCGCGTTACGCTGGACAACTCCATCAATCGCCTGAACACCGCATCGTCCTTGGCCACCACGGAGCAGACGCAGTTGACCAGCGTCCAGACCAACCTGATGCAGGCGGATATTCCTGCGGTTTCCACGCAGCTTTCGCTGGTCAAATCCCAGCAGACGGCGCTGATCAATGTGATTGCCGCGCTTGGCTCCGGCAGTCTCTTCGACAAGCTCTAGGCATTTTCCCGTTCACGCACCGGATGTGGTTTCAGCGGCGAGGGCGCTTCTGCCTTCGCCGTTTTCTGTGTACCCCGCAGGTATGCTTTCCTGAATTCGTTCGTTCCGAGTGCACTGCAGCAACCTATACTGAATGGCGAAGACCGCCAGGAGGACAGGCTGGATGCTGGATGCGATGCGATTTGTCTGGAATGCGACCCGGGGCCATCGTTTTGCGCCCTGGCGCAGCGAGTATGTGAAGTGGCGCATCGAAACCTTTTCCGGGCAGAAGGCGGAGACGATCCAGGCAGCCGATGTCTGGCGTTTCCTGTGGTCGTCGCGCGGGGAATTGCTGGCCTTTCTGCTTTGGACCGGGAAGCTTCACCGGATTGCGCGGCGACGAGAGTTTTTGTCCTGAGCGTTTCATTGCGGGCTGCGAGATCCAGCGACAGAGAACAGGGAGGCAGGCATGAATCGAAGAGAGTTTGCATCCGGCATGGCCGCATGGATGATGGCTGCCGGAGCCTCGCAGCAGGCCTGGCCCTATTTTCGCAAGAAGAAACATCCGCCTGTGGTTACTCCGGCTCCTGTCCTGCTTCCCTCGGTTGCCGGTCCGGATTCGCTGCGCTCACATGGCATGCTGGCCTCCCTGCAGGTGGGCTGCGCGGTGGTTCCCGAGATTCTGGACCTGGAGGGGGCACGCAAAGGCAAAAGTTCCGATCCCTATACCCAGACGGTGCTGGATCAGGCCGGCATCCTGGTGGCGGAAAATGCCATGAAGTGGTCGGCGTTGCGGCCCACGCCGGCCGGATATAACTTCGCCGCCAGTGACCAGCTGTTTGATTTTGCGCGTGCGGGTGGACAGCTTGTACGCGGGCACAACCTCTGCTGGCATCAGCAGCTTCCCGGATGGTTTTCCTCCGTGGCCACGGCGGAGAATGCGGCATCGCTGCTGACCGAGCATATTCTGACCGTGGCGGCCCGCTATGCCGGGCGCGTGCAGAGTTGGGATGTGGTCAATGAGGCGGTCAATCCGGCAGATGGGCGTCCGGATGGCCTGCGCAATACTCCCTGGCTGCGCATGCTGGGGCCGGGATATATCGAGCTGGCCTTCCAGACCGCAGCCAAGGCCGATCCGCATGCCAAGCTGACCTACAACGATTACGACATCGAGCTGGATACGCCGGATCAGCAGATCAAGCGCGGGCAGGTTCTGCTGCTGCTTCGCCGGTTGCATGCGCGGGGAATTCCGGTCTCTGCGGTAGGCATTCAATGTCACCTGAAGGCGACCGGACCCATGCCGGGTGCCGGGCTGGTGGGCTTCATTCGCGAGGTGGCTACGCTGGGCATGGAGGTCTACATCACGGAGATGGATGTGAATACCGTCGATCTGCCCGGGGATGCTGCAACGCAGGATGAGGCTGTCGCACGGGTGTATGACCACACTCTGCGTCTGCTGCTGCCGGAGCCAAACGTGAAGGCCTGCCTGACTTGGGGCATCAGCGATGCCCACACCTGGCTGAACCAGTCGCAACTGCCTCGGGGACATCGACCGGATGGCAGTCCGCAGCGCCCGCTTCCGTTCGATGCGCACTATCAGCCGGTCAAGGCGTTTTATGCCATGCGGGATGCGATTGATGCCGCACGGACTGCAGCGACGCGCATTCCGCAGCAGGAGATGCCTCCTGCGCAGCAGCAGCCATTTGTTCCATTTGCCGTGCCGGGAAGCCCCGCTCCGGGCAAGCCGCACACGCAGGGCCGGTAAGGATGCGCGAGCGGCCAAGCCTGCAACGACGGCCATCGTTCCCTTGTGCCCGTGTGCTTGCCGGGGCAGTGGTGGCTCTTGGCCTGTTGCTGCCGGGCGTCCGGTCTGCGGCGCAGCAGCTTCCTCCGGCCGAGCCACCGGCACCGGAGCCAGGCACGAACCAGCCCATGGCAACCCTGCATGTGACCACCAATGAGGTGCTGGTTCCCACGCTGGTGGAAAACTCCGGCAAGGTGCTCTACGGGCTGAAGCCGGGCGACTTTGTGCTCACCGACAACGGGGTGCCGCAGCGGCTACACGTCGACCCGGATATGGATACGGCTCCGGTGGCACTGGTGATTGCCGTGCAGCAGGGCAGGAGTGCCGCACTGGAGATGGACAAGATTGCCCGCCTGGGTCCGCTGCTTTCCATCTTTACCGGGAACAGTCGGGGGCAGATGGCGCTGGTGGGTTTTGACAGCACCCCGCACCTGCTGCACGACTTTACCGGATCGCTGGACGCGATCGAGGGCAGTCTGCACCAGTTGCAGCCCGGAGACGGGGGTGCAGCCATTCTGGATTCTGTGGATTACGCCATTGATCTGCTGGAGTCGGAGCCGGACTCCTATCGTCGCGTGCTGCTGCTGGTCAGCGAGCGTCGGGATCATGGCAGCCATCACGTGAAGCCCTCCGTGCTGGTGCAGCGCATTGGCGCCAGCAATATTCTGGTCCTCAGCCTGAGCTTTTCGCCCTCCGCAGCCGAGTTTCTACATGACCTGGGGGATAGCGGCAGCAACCGCACCATGAGCATGATTGGCACGCTGTTCATGGCTGCCCAGGCCATGAAGAAGAATGTGGCGCGGGAGCTGGCACAGTTGAGCGGCGGGGAATACGCCACCTTTACCCGCGACAAGGCTCTGCAGGAGCACCTTTCGCAGCTTGCCCAGCGGGTACACAACCGATACATGCTGAGCTTCCAGCCCCAGAATCCCGCCCCCGGCCTGCATACCATCCACGTCTCGCTCACCCAGGATTACGATGCCCGGGTGATTGCCCGCACCAACTACTGGGCCAGTGAAAGTCCCTGAGGACGCTGCCAGGCCATGCTGGATTTCGCCTTCCGGGGGCATTGGGAACGGGCAGGATGCATTTTCGTCCGGTTCATGCTAAACTCAGAAAGTTATTGCGATGGATTTGAGTTTCTGAGGAGCAACCGAAGCTGTGCTTGCAACTGTAACGAAAACTGAACTGATCGAACGCTTTCGTACCCACGACACTGACACCGGATCGCCCGAGGTCCAGATTGCGATTCTGAGCACCCGCATCCGCGAGTTGAATGAGCACTTCAACACCCACAAAAAGGACCACGCTTCGCGCCGCGGCCTGCTGATGCTCGTCAGCAAGCGTCGTCGTCTTCTGGATTACCTGAAGACACACGACGCCGACCGCTATCGCGACGTGATCGCCAAGCTGGGTATCCGCAAGTAAGATTCGACGCATTTGAAACGATTCAGTCGAGACCGGGATGTGGTCCAGACTGCTGCAGATTTTCCACCAGCAGTCTGCGACCACCCGTCTGACCCCATCTATCCCGTGAACCAGATGCAGCCTGAGGCAGTGAAACCTGCAGCTCAGGCTGTTTTTGCAGGTTCCTGCCGGAGCCATCCGCTCCCGCCGTTGGCGCATGTTTCCTGCGCGCCCGGCCAAGCCTAAGTTTCCCAAGAAAAAGCGAAAAGAGGACAAACATGAAGCAAGAAGTAATCGTAGAGTTGACCGGTGGCAAGCGTCTGGTGATTGAGACCGGCCGCGTTGCCAAGCAGGCCTCAGGATCGGCACTTGTAACGCTGGGTGACAGCGTGGTGCTGGCCACCGCAGTGGCGTCGCCAGACCCCAAGGAAGGCATTGATTTCTTCCCTCTCACGGTCGATTACCGCGAGTATGCCTATGCCGGTGGACGCATCCCCGGCGGCTTCATCAAGCGGGAAGGACGTCCCAGCGAAAAGGAGATCCTCACTTCGCGTCAGATTGACCGTCCCATCCGCCCGCTCTTCCCGGAAGGCTTCCGCAATGAAACGCAGGTGATTGCACTGGTCTTCTCCGCAGACAAGGAGAACGATCCGGACGTGGTGGCCATCAATGCTGCCGCTGCCGCTCTGGCCCTGTCCGACATTCCCTTCATGGCCACCGTCGGCGCCGTCCGCGTGGGTCGCGTGAATGGCGAGTTCATCATCAATCCCAGCTACTCCGAGCGTGCCGAGAGCACGATGAACATCATGGTTGTCGGCCACAAGGACGGCATCGTGATGATTGAAGCCGGAGCCAAGCAGGAGACGGAAGAAAACGTGCTGGCGGCCATCGAGTTTGCCCACGGAGAGATTCGCAAGATCACCGCGGCCATCGATGATCTGGCCTCGCGCGCCGGCAAGCCCAAGCGGGCCTATGCGGCGCCGGTGGAGGACGCGGAATACTACCAGGCGCTCTATGCGCGCGCCGGGGAGCGGCTCATGGATGCTCTGGACACCCACAAGCATTCCAAGACCGACAGCTACGCGCTCATCAAGGCGCTGAAGCAGGAGCTGGCCGCAGACCTGCCGGCCGACGATCCGAATGCCAAGAAGAAGCTGGCGCACTACTACGAGCTGATGCGTGAGCGCATCTTCCGCGAACAGGTGACGCGTGACCGCATCCGTCCTGATCGTCGCGCCTTCGATCAGATTCGTCCCATCAGCATTGAAACCGGCGTTCTTCCGCGCACTCACGGATCCGCCCTGTTCACCCGTGGAGAGACGCAGGCGCTGGTGACAGCCACGCTGGGCACCACCGACGACGGACAGCGGCTGGAGACCTTTGAAGGCGAAATGAAGAAGCCCTTCATGCTGCACTACAACTTCCCGCCGTTCTCCGTCGGCGAAGTGGGCCGCATGACCGGTGTTGGCCGTCGTGAAGTGGGACACGGAGCACTGGCAGAGCGCGCCATCAGCGCCGTGCTGCCTTCTCCGGATGAGTCTCCCTACACGATCCGCATCGTCTCCGACATTCTGGAGTCGAACGGTTCCTCGTCCATGGCTTCGGTCTGCGGAGCCAGCCTGGCTCTGTTCGACGCGGGCATTGCGCTCAAGGGCGCAGTGGCCGGCGTGGCCATGGGCCTGGTCAAGGAAGGCGAGGAGTACGCCATCCTGACCGATATCGCCGGTGCGGAAGATCACTACGGCGATATGGACTTCAAGGTTGCAGGCACCCGGGCCGGCATCACGGCACTGCAGATGGATATCAAGATCAGCGGGCTGACCCGCCAGATCCTGCAGGAGGCCATGGAGCAGGCACGCCGCGGTCGTCTCTTCCTGCTCGATACCATGGATGCGATCCTGAACGGACCGCGCACGGAGCGTTCCCGCTACGCGCCGCAGATCCGTACAGTTCACATTCCCACGGACAAGATTCGCGATCTGATCGGACCCGGCGGCAAGACCATCCGCGGGATCATCGAGCAGACCGGTGTCAAGATCGATGTGGATGATACGGGACGCGTCAACGTGGCCTCCTCGGATGCCGACGGTCTGGCTCAGGCCCTTGCCATCATCAGCAATCTGACAGCGGTTCCGGAAGTGGGCAAGACCTATCTGGGCAAGGTGGTTCGTCTGGCCGAGTTTGGTGCCTTCGTCGAGCTTTTCCCGGGCACGGATGGTCTGCTGCACATCTCGGAGATTGCCGAGCATCGCGTCAAGGAAGTCAAGGACGAACTGCGCGAGGGCGATCAGGTGATGGTCAAGGTTCTGGCGATTGAGGGCAACCGCATCAAGCTCAGCCGCAAGGCTCTCATCAAGGAGCAGAAGGCCAAGCTCGGCATTGTGGATGCTCCTTCGGATGCGCAGTCCAGCGAATCCGCTCCGGCACCGCGTGCGCCGCGCCACGAGTTTGACGAGCGTCAGCCAAGCTCCAATGCCAGCACCATCCTTATCGAGGGTGGGGAAGACTTCGAGGAAACCGAGGAGTTCGACGAGGACAACGAGCCGAACTTCAACGTGGCCGACGGCACGCCCATGCCGAATCCGGGAGCAGCCGCTCCGGGACGAAGCTTGGGAGCCAACGGCAACAACAACAACAACCGCCGTCGCCGCCGTCGCGGTCGTCCCGGCGGACCGGGCCGTGGACCAGCCTCGAACGCATAACGCAGTCCCAAGAAAATGCCCGCTTCCTTTTCAGGGAGCGGGCATTTTGCTGTCTATGGGGTGCTGTTTGCGGGTATCTGTAGCACTGCAGTGCCGGGACGGCGGGCGATCAGGCGGAGAGTCCGCGGCGTATCTCTTTTTCTTCGTACATGCGCAGATCGGCAGCGATATAGAGCGAGGAGGCATCCTGCGCGTCTTCCGGATAAATGGCAGCGCCGATGCTGGCTCCAATCTCCATGGGATGACTGTTAATGGAGAAAGGCAGGCTCAGCAGCTCCATCAGGGAATCGGCAACGGTGTGGATATCCTTGGGAGAGTTCGGCTGGGCAAGGATCAGGGAAAACTCATCGCCGCCGGTTCGCGCCAGCAAATCTCCCCGGCGAATGCGCAGCCGCATCCGCTCCGCCACCTGCTGCAGCAGAAGGTCGCCGACATGGTGGCCATAGGCATCATTGACCTGCTTGAAGCGATCCAGATCAATCTGCAGCAGTCCCAGGCTTTCCCCGGTCTGTGCGCAGAGCGTAATGCGCTCGGCAAGCTGGGCTTGGAATTTTCTGCGATTGGGCAGGGAAGTCAGATCGTCGTGCAGCGCCAGATATTGCGAGCGTTCAATCTGGTTCTCCAGCAGCAGCAGGAGCATGCCCACCGCAACCACATACTTGGGCAGATTCCATACTTCGCCTTCAATATGCAGGGCCGGCATGCGGATCTGCAGAAATGGGGCAACGGAAAAAACCATTGCCCAGGCGAGGAATCCGCCAATCGTAATCACCGAACCGGAGCTGACACGGCCGCGATAGTTGCTCCAGAAGATGAGGCAGCAGCATAGGTATACCGTGAACAGGATGGCATTCAGGGCAAAGGAGCCACCATTCACCTGCCTGGGAGGACCCCACACCAGCAGTCCCACGCCGAGCAGGAGATAGAGCGTCATCACGATAAATCGTGGGGCGGCCAGCAGCCGCCGCGGCGAGAGCAGGATCACGACAAGCGGTCCGACAGCCGTGACGCAGGCCGTAACAATCAGCGTCCAGCCGGGCGTGGTCGGCAACAAAAGCAGGAGAATGTATGCCGAAGGTGGAACGCCAAGAGCGGCAGTCATCCACAGTGAAGAGGCATGATTCCGATAGCGGACAGAAGCCCGCATGAAGACCACGGCAGCAGCAATCAGAGAGACCAGACTAAGTGCGACAGCGGTGTAACCGAGCCATCCATCCCACTGCTCGCCCATGCTCGCGGCAAAGTGAACCAGGATCAGAATCCATCCCCGCAACCAGAGCTTTGAGTCGGCAAAGGGACTTCCTTCTATCTCCAGGTCTTCGCGGGATTCCCGTCGCAGGATGGAGGCAAATGCCAGAACCAATGCTGTGATGGCCAGCAGATCGGGGATTTTTGTCCAGTCCATTCCGTACTCCGGCTGCGAACGAGCATCTCCCTTTCGGGTCTATCCTACAGTTATCGGCAACGATCCATTTTCGCTTACTATAGATGAGAATTAACAAATCTTTGGTGTATCCAAAAGTAACATAAATCGTTTCTGTACTAAAAGAAATAGGTTGGCTGTGCTTCCAGCCAACCTGTTCCAAAGTGGTACTCCGTAATTGTCATAACATTCGGAGTTAATTCTCGTCTGAAGTCCTGGTCCCGAAGACATTGCCCATGCGACGGATCTGCGCCCCCACGCCGCGCAGCTTTTCTTCAATGCGTTCATAGCCGCGATCCATGTGGTAGACCCGGTCCAGAATGGACTCCCCTTCGGCAACCAGCGCGGCCAGGACCAGCGAGGCAGACGCGCGCAGGTCGCTGCACATCACGGCCGCTGCGGACAACCGCGTGGCGCCCTGCACCGTGCCGGTGCGACCATCCACGGCAATATTCGCTCCCATGCGGACCAGCTCCTGCACATGCATGAAGCGGTTTTCAAAGATGTTTTCGGTGATGCGCGAAACACCATCCGCCTGGGTGGCAAGGGCCATGAATTGAGCCTGCATGTCGGTTGGGAAGCCGGGATACTCCTTGGTGGAAATATCGACGGCGGTCAGATGTTCCTCCGCGCGGACACGAATGGAATCCTCTCCCAGCACATCGATGCGGGCTCCGGCCTCGCGCAGCTTTTCCATCACCGCGCCCAGATGAGCGGGATTGCAGTTGGTCACAATCAGATCCCCGTGCGTGATGGCTCCGGCGATCAGAAATGTGCCTGCCTCGATCCGATCGGGATTGATGCGATGCCGAGTGCCGTGCAGCCGCTCCACGCCCTGAACCCGGATGGTGGGAGTGCCGGCACCCTCAATCTGGGCACCCATGCCGGTCAGCAGTGCGGCCAGGTCGGTGACCTCCGGCTCTCGCGCGCAATTTTCCATCACAGTCTCGCCGTCGGCCAGTACGGCGGCCATCAGCAGATCCTCGGTCCCGGTGACGGTGATCTTGTCGAAGAACAGATGCGCTCCGCGCAGCCGCTCGGCACGGGCCTCCAGGTAGCCATGCTCCTGCGTGATGGTGGCCCCCATCTTTTCCAGCCCCTTCAGGTGCAGATCAATCGGACGCCCTCCGATGGCGCATCCGCCGGGCATGGCCACGCGCGCCATGCCGCAGCGTGCCACCAGCGGTCCCAGCACGAGGGAGCTGGCACGCATGGTCTTGACGATCTCGTATTTGGCAACCGGATCGGAGAGATGGCGACAACTGATCGTGGTGCGGTGCTGGGCGCGTCCGTAGCCCAACTCCACCTGGGCACCCATGGAGATGAGCAGCTTCTGCTCGGTCTCAATATCCCGGACCTGCGGAATGTTTTCAAGGACAACCTCATCCTCCGTCAGGATTGCGGCTGCCATGCAGGGCAGGGCTGAGTTTTTGGCTCCAGAGACACGAATGCTGCCGACCAGCGGATTTCCACCGCGCACTACAAATTTGTCCATAATTTCGAGCTGCTCCTGATACCCCAGTGTAATGGGCAAAGCTGGCAGTGCGCAGCGCGGGAATCCCTTCAGTCACGGTGTTCTGGAGCCGGAATGGTCCGCTGCCTGCCAACGGAAAAGCGCAGGCTGCCCGAGCCTGCGCTTCCAAATTTCCAACCGGATCGGAGCCCCAGCCTTAGAGTTCCAGTACGGAGTCCTCGATGGCCCGGCGCACATTGCCATCCGACCGCGCCAGACGGCGAACTGCCTCCGGTTTGTCCACCTTGGCCTTCAGCATCACCAGTGCGACCGGAACACTTCGTCCGGCACTCTTGATCGTGTGCACGGCCGTCTCCCGATCAATCTTGCAGGCCTGCATCAGGATGCGGATGCCGCGCTCGACGAGCTTGGAGTTCTGCATGTGCACGTTGACCATCAGATTCTCGTACACGTACCCGAGCCGGGTCATGGCTCCGGTGGTAATCATGTTCAGCACCATCTTCTGTGCCGTGCCGGCCTTCATGCGCGTGGAACCGGAGACCACCTCGGCGCCCACCTCGGCAACAATGGCAATGTCTGCCGCAGCGGCCAGCGGGGTGCCATGGTTGCAGGTGACGGCAGCCGTCCTGGCGCCGCGTGCCCGGGCATAGGCCACAGCCGCAACCACATAGGGCGTGCGTCCCGAGGCGGAAAGCCCGACTACAACATCCTTGCGCGTGGGGCGACGGCGCGCAATATCGCGCTGGCCCAGCTCTTCGGAGTCTTCATTCACCTCAACGGCAGAGGCCAGCGCCTTGGGTCCGCCTGCCATGATGTATTGCACCTGGCCCGGCGCTGTGGAGTAGGTGGGCGGGCATTCGGAGGAGTCCAGCGCGGCAATGCGACCGCTGGAGCCAGCTCCCACGTAGATGAGGCGACCGCCATCCCGCAGGCTGCGTGCCACCTGGTCAATGACCTGGGCAATCTCCGGCAGGGCCTTCTTCACGGCTACGGCAATCTTGGCATCTTCCTGATTGATGATGCGTGCAATCTCCAGGGCGGACTTGGTGTCCAGCCCCTGCGACGCCTCATTCTGACTTTCCGTCGTCAGCTTTTGCAGGAGAGCCGCCTGATCGCGGCTGGAATTGGGTTCGGCTTTGGAACCGGTCTGATTGGGTTCGATCATAGGAGAGCTACTGAGCATGGTGTTTCAGTCTCACATTCTGATTGTAGCCCTTGCACCTGAGGTCTGGCCCTAGAAACTTTCAGAGTTTCTTCCGGGGCGGGAAATCGCGTCGCAGGGTTCGCCGGCGACGGTTGCCTGGGTCAAAGAAGCAACGAATTTCTCACGGCATCATGAAAAACAGGCCGGAGCTGCCGGATGGCATCCTGACTGCGATCCGGCCATGTCCGGTTCGTGAGCAGAACCACTGCGATCTGTGCCTGACGATCGATCCAGAGCGAGCAGCCGGAGTAGCCCAGGTGTCCGATGGAATCGCTGCTGAAGTGTGTGCCGCTGGAGGAGGGTGTTGACGGCGTATCCCAGCCCAGCGCACGACTGCTCCCCTCGGGCAGTTGTCGCTGGCTGAAGAGATCGAGCGTCTGCCGGTGCAGCAAGCCATCTTCGTCGGGGGCAAGCAATGCGGCGGAAAGCCGAAGCAGGTCCGGGACATTGCTGAACAGGCCGGCATGGCCGGCCACCCCCTGCATGCGATACGCATGCTCATCCTGAACCTCGCCCTGAATCACGCGATGCCGCAGCGTGGAATCAATCTCCGTGGGTGGAATGCGCGGGCGCTCGCTGGCCGGGGGGCAGAAGCGCGTATGGTGCATGCCCAACGGCGCAAAGATCTCCCGGCTGGTCCAGGCCGCCAGATCACTGCCTGCCAGCACTTCCAGTGCCTTGCCCAGCAGGATGAAGCCGTGGTCGGAGTATTCGGCGCGACTGCCCGGTTCGGCTTCCAGGGTCATCGTCAGGCAGGCGCGCAGCAGTTCGGTGGCATTGCCTGCCTGGCGAAACAGTGGCTGGTAGCCGGGCAGGCCGGAGTTGTGGGCCAGCAGGTGCCTGAGCGTCACGGCTCGGGCCCAGCTGCTCTGCTGCCCGGAGCGTCCCACCACAAAGCCCGGAAGCAGCTCTCCCAGCGGCATCTCCAGATCGAGTTGTCCGCGCTGGAAGAGCAGCATGGCCATCATTGCGGTGGCCACCACCTTGGTCAGGCTGGCCACGTCATAGACCGTCTCAGCCTGCACAATCTCAGACTGCGCGGTCTCAGACTTTGCTGGCGCGGAATCTTCCGCGTAGGTAAAGCGGCCCAGTCCTTCGCAGGCAATCGCCGCTCCAGCCGCCCAAACGCCGTATGCGCAACCGGGAAAGACGCGGCGTTCGATGGCATCCAGCAGGAGCGATCGTGCCGAAGTCAGCGTCCCGTCGTTGCCTGAAGGGAATTCCAGCGGTTGCATGCGACCTCCTGCCTGGTTTCCTACGTGGTTTCCTGCGTGGTTTCCTATCTTGATCCTATTCTTACGCGGGTCTCCATTCGAATTCAAACCATGCAGTCAGTGTGCCATTGGGTCAGATATGACTTTCTGCGCATGGCCATCGTCGCTGCCTGTCTGCTTTCTGTGCGGCGCACCGTGCGATACCCTGAATGCATGATGGAGCAGGACGCACAGTCCCCCGTAGAGAGGGAAACATCGACGGCAGTTCTGCCGCCGGACGACAAGCACGCATCCGGGCGCGCGTCGGCTGCAATTGCCTGGGTCTGGATGCGGGATATTGTTGTCTCCGTCGTGGTCGCAGTCTTCATCATCACGTTTCTCTATCAGCCGGTTCGCGTGGAAGGCACAAGCATGCTGCCGCGGCTGGAGAATCACGACCGGCTCTTCATCAACAAATTTGTCTATCGTTTTGAGGCGATTCAGCGCGGCGATGTGATCGTTTTTCACTACCCGCGCGATCCGCGCCTCAGCTACATCAAGCGGGTGATTGCCGTGCCTGGGGACAGGGTGGAGATTGATCGCGGGCAGGTGGTGGTGAACGGGAATCCGTTGTCGGAGCCCTATGTTCCGCTGCAATACCGGGACATGCGTTCGATGGAGCCGGAAGTCGTTCCGCCGGGAGAGTATTTTGTGCTGGGCGATCATCGCTCCATTGCCAGTGACAGTCGGGATTTTGGCATGGTGGAGCGCCGACTGATCTACGGCAAGGCCGAGTTTGTCTACTGGCCCAGTCGGGATGCCGGATTTGTTCGCTGAGGCATAAAGCCTGTAGAAACCCCGCTGCAATCAATAGTTTTCTTGTTTCCCATGCTTTCCTGCTAAAATCGATTGAATCCACTCCTTGGAGACGCGATGCAAGCGACTCTTGCGCTCGAAGACGGGCGCATCTTTGCGGGCGAAGGATACGGCGCTCCGGGCGAAGCCCTGGGTGAAGTGGTCTTCAATACT
>JAJZGG010000082.1 GCA_021804965.1 Acidobacteriota bacterium | reverse complement strand
GAGATGCGGGAGTCGGTGCGGATTCTGGAGCAGGCCCTGCCGCAGATTCCTGCCGGCCCCATCCTCGATCCAAAGTCCAAGCCGCGCGGCTTCCGCCCCAAGCCGGGCGAGGCCTATGGACGCATTGAGGCTCCCAAGGGCGAGCTGGGCTTTTATCTCATCAGCGATGGTTCGGGCAATCCGTATCGGTATCGTGTCCGCCCGCCATCGCTCATCAATCTGACGATTCTCGAGGACATGTGCCTGGGGCAGAATGTGGCCGACGTGGTGCTGATCTTCGGCAGCGTGGATATCGTGCTGGGCGAGGTGGACCGATGATGCGCTGCGCCGCAAGGGAGGAACAATGCTAGGCGAGGGAATTCTGAAAGGGCTGGCTGAGACGGCAAAGAACTTTGCCGGCAGCTTCGTCTCCGAAGAACGACTGACAACCGTGGAGTATCCGGAGCAGCGTCTTCCCCAGATTGAAAACACACGCGACTTTCCTTTCCTGGTTTACGACGGCGAGGACGCAATGGCCGGACTGCGCTGCGTCTCCTGCCAGATCTGCGAGAAGGAATGTCCGCCCAAGTGCATTTACATCGTCAAGAGCACGGACAAGAAGCCGGATTACGTGGGCAAGGCGCAGTTCTACCCCACCCGCTTTGACATTGATATTTCCGTCTGCATGAGCTGCCAGATCTGTGTCGAAGTCTGCCCCTTTGACGCGATCAAGATGGACACCGAGTTCGAGCTGAGCACCTCGGACCGCTTCGGCGGCCTGATCCTGGACAAGCACAAGCTGGCCAAGTCCAACAGCTACTACCAGAAGATTCACCCCACGGAGGCCGCAGAGGTGGATGGCCGCCTGGAGGAAGAGAAGCAGAAGCTGGAAGCCAAGGCCAAAGCCGCTGCTGAGGCCGCTGCCGCCAAGGCTGCCGCAGATGCCGCGGCCAAGGCTGCCGCCACCACGCCGGAGGCGCAGCCATGAGCCCGAATCCCGCATGGAGCCGGACACTGGACCAGATCTTCGTGCTGCTGCAGCATCGGATTGCCGATCTGTTTCCGCCCCTGCTTCAGCCCTGGGTGGCCATGATTCTGGGCGTGGTGGGCATCGTTGCCGTCTTTCCGGCCATCTTCGCGCTCACCACGGTGCTGGAGCGCAAGGGCCTGGGACGCATGCAGAACCGGCTGGGTCCCAATCGCGTGGGTCCGTTCGGCATTCTGCAGCCCATTGCTGATGCCATCAAGTCGCTGACCAAGGAGGACATTGTTCCCCGCAGCGCCGATGCCGTGGTGCATTACCTGGCTCCGGTGGTGCTGGTGGTGGCCATCTTCCTGGGCTATGCGGTGCTGCCCGTGGGGCGCAACATGCAGCTGCTCAACATCGATGCGGGCATTCTGTTCTTCTTTGCCATCGGTGCCTCCACGGAGCTGTCCATCTTCATGGCTGGCTGGTCCAGTCGCAACAAGTATTCGCTGCTGGGTGCCATGCGCGCCGTGGCCCAGATGATCAGCTATGAGGTGCCGCTGCTGTTGTCTGCCGTGGTTGCCATCATGATGACCGGCTCGCTCAATCCCTCGCGCATCGTCGAGGCGCAGGGCGGATTCACCGGAATCCTGCCGCACTGGTATGTCTTCACGCCGTGGGGCTTTGCCGGCTTTGTGCTGTTCGTGATTGCGGCCCTGGCCGAGACCAACCGCTCGCCCTTCGATCTGCCGGAAGGCGAGTCGGAGCTGGTGGCCGGCTACTTCACCGAATACTCCGGCTTCAAATTTGCCCTGTTCTTTCTGGGCGAGTATCTGGGCATGATGTCGATTGCCGGCTACGGCATCACGCTGTTTCTCGGCGGCTGGGGCGCGCCGCTGTCGGTGCTGGCCTTCCTGCCCTCGTGGCTGTGGTTCTTCGGCAAGCTCTTTCTGGCCATCTTCTTCTTCATCTGGCTGCGCGGCACGCTTCCGCGCCTGCGGCAGGACCAGCTGATGAACTTTGCCTGGAAGTTCATGCTGCCCATGTCTCTGCTGGATCTGTTTGTGGCCGCGCTGTGGCGCTTCCTGGGGGAGTGGCTGGGCGCAGGTCTGGGCACCGAGGTTGTTCGCTGGCTGGTCTGCGGCCTGCTGCTGGCCGTCACCTACGTCCTGTTTGCCCGCGTCATGCTCAAGCGCCAGAAGATCAGCCCAAGGAGCTATCGCTATGCCGAGTAACGCTGCATCCCGACAGAAGGGAGCCCTGGCCGCATGATCGATACTCTCGTGTTTCTCATTTTTGCCGGTCTCACACTGGCCGGTGCCGTGGCCGCAGCACTGCTGCGCAACCTGGTGCATTGTGCGCTCAGCCTCACGGTCACCTTTGCCGGACTGGCGCTGCTCTACCTCAGCCTGGGCGCGCAGTTTGTCGGCTTCACGCAGGTGCTGGTCTATATCGGCGCGGTGGCCATACTGGTGGTCTTTGCCATTCTGCTCACGCGCGGCTCCGGAGCGCTGCCGGGCAACCTCGTCACCACCTCGGCCTGGCGCATCGGCTGGGTGGCTGCGGTTGCCGTGGGCTTTGTGCTGGTGGCCGCGCTGCAGCATGCTCCGTTTGCCCAGTCAGCGGCCGCGGCTCCGGCGGTCTCCGTCCAGCAGATTGGACAGGCGCTGATGGGCCCCTTCGTGCTGCCGCTGGAGATTGTGGGCGTGTTGCTGACGGTGGCCCTGATTGGAGCCGTGATTGTGGCCATGCCGGAAAGGCAGGGTGAGGACCAATGAACCTGACCGCGTATCTGGTGGTTGCCGCGCTGCTCTTTGCCCTGGGACTGGGCATTGCACTCACGCGCCGCAACGCCATCCTGGTGCTCATCGGCATCGAGCTGATGCTGAATGCCGCAAACCTGAACCTGATCGCCTTCTGGCGCTACGGTGCGCATCCGGAGCCGATGACGGGCATGCTCTTTGCCCTGTTCTCGATTGCCGTTGCCGCAGCCGAGGCTTCCGTGGGCCTGGGACTGGTGATTGCCTGGTTTCGCCACGCACGCACCTCGGATCTGGATGCTATGACGAGGATGAAGGGATGAGCCTCTTGCAATTGGCACCGATGGCAGAAACCACTCTCGCACCGGCTGCGTGGATTGTCCGCAACCTGTGGCTGATTCCTGCGATTCCCATGGCCGCAGCCGGCCTGATCGCGCTGCTGCCCCAGCCGCAGCGTCGTCCTGCGGCGGCGCTGGCCATCGGCTCGCTGGCCACCTCTTTTCTGCTGGCTCTTGTGGCCTTTGTGCATGTGCTGGGAAACTGGGCCAGCGGCGCGCCCACACGCGAAACCATCAGCGTCAACTGGCTCTCCGTAGGCAGCTCCACGCTGCAGATGGGCTGGGTGCTCGATCCGCTGGCCGTCATCATGCTGGTGATGGTGACCTTTGTCGGCTCGCTGATCTTCCTCTACTCGACCGGCTACATGAGCCATGATGTCAACTTCACGCGCTTCTTCTGCTTCCTGGCCCTGTTCGCCGGCGGCATGCTGGGCGTCATCATTGCCAACAGCCTGCTGCTGTTGTTCATGTGCTGGGAGATCGTCGGGCTCACCTCCTACCTGCTGATCGGCTTCTGGTATCACAAGCCAAGCGCAGCAGCTGCCGCCAAGAAGGCATTCCTCACCACACGCGTTGGCGATATCTTCTTCCTGCTGGGGATGGTCTGGCTCTATGCCCAGACCGGTACGCTGCTGTTCTATGACCACGGTGCCGGTTCCATGGAGCCGGCGGCGCTGCAACTGCTGCTGGGCCAGCATGCGGCCTGGGGCCTGAGCGCGGCTGCGGCCATCGGACTGCTGATCTTCGCCGGTGCAGCCGGAAAAAGCGGCCAGCTTCCGCTGCACGTCTGGCTGCCGGACGCGATGGAGGGTCCGACGCCGGTCTCCGCTCTCATCCATGCGGCAACCATGGTCGCTGCCGGTGTCTATCTGGTGGCGCGGGTCTTTCCGCTGATGAGCGCCGGTGCCGGGCCGGGCATGACGACCGTTCCGCTCACCGTGATTGCGTGGATCGGTGCGGCCACGGCATTGTTCGGTGCCATCGTCGCCGTCGCCCAGTTTGACATCAAGCGCATCCTGGCCTATTCCACTGTTTCGCAGCTCGGCTACATGATGGTCGGACTGGCCACCGGAGGCGTGGCCGTCGGCATGTTCCACCTGATCACCCACGCCTTCTTCAAGGCGCTGCTGTTCCTCGGTGCCGGTTCAGTGATCCACGGCTGCCACGAGGAGCAGGACATCCGCAGAATGGGCGGACTGCGCAAGGCCATGCCGGTCACCTTCCTGGCCTATACCGTGGGCATGCTTGCCCTGAGCGGATTTCCCATCTTCTTCTCCGGCTTCTGGAGCAAGGATGCCATCGTCGGCGCCGCCCATCACTGGCCAGTGTCGCAGGGCCCGTTCTGGATGCTGCTGATCGGTGCCGTGCTCACGGCCTTCTACATGATGCGGCAGATCGGCTACGTCTTCCTGGGCAGCTGGCGCGGAGCCGGACACGCGCATGAGTCCCCGGCCGTGATGACCTTCCCGCTGCTCACGCTGGCCTTTTTTGCCATCGCTCTGGGCCTGCTGGGCACGCCGGCCTGGCCATGGTTTACGTCCTTCCTGGAAGGTCGCAGCCTTTCGCTCGATCTGGCCGGATTCCAGGAGCCGGGACTGTTGCCGCTGATGGCCGCGACCTCGGTGCTGGTGCTGCTGGCACTGGCCGTCGGATGGCGGCTCTATGGGCGACGCACGGACACGCAGGCATCCGCTCTCGGGCAGGTATTCGTTCCCGATCCGTTGCAGTCTGCCGCGCCACGGATCTTCGGATGGGTGGAATCGCGGCTCTACTTTGACGAGCTCTATGCGGTAACAGTCCTGCGCCTCTACGCCCTCTGCGGTGCGCTGGCCGTCTGGCTCGATCGCTGCCTCTGGGGTGGGATCGTGGCTGTGGTCTCGGCCGGCTTCCGCCAGCTGGGCCGGTGGAACAAATCCATCGACAGTGGCTGGATCGACGGCGGCTTTGACAAGGGCTGCGAGGAGCTGACGACGGCAGGCGGCGTGCTGGCCTGGCTGCAGGCCGACCGTGCTCCCGCCTACCTGCGCACGTTGACCATTGGCCTGCTGCTGCTGATTGCCGCGCTGGTGATTGCCGCATCCGTGACCGGGCAGGTGAAGCTATGACGCATACTCTTTCCATACTGACCGCCCTGCCGGTTCTGGGTGCGGTGCTGGCCTGGGGTGCAGGAGCCAGGGCGCGCGCCGTGGCGCTGGCGGTCTCCGGCATCACGCTCGCCTACTCGCTGGCCATCTGGTTTGCCGTGGGCACCACCGGCCGCATGGCCTTTGTGGAGCGCTCGCTCTGGGTGCCCGATCTTGGCATCGAGTACCACCTGGGCGTGGATGGGCTGGGAGCGCTGATGCTGGTGCTGGCTGCCCTGGTTACTGTGATCTCCGTCCTTGCCTCGCGCCGCGTCACCCAGCAGCCCGGGCTTTACTTTGCCCTTGTGCTGCTGCTTGAGTCCGGACTGATTGGCACCTTTACCGCGCTCAATTTCTTCCACTGGTTTCTCTTCTGGGAGCTGAGTCTGATTCCGGCCTTCTTCCTGATCCGGCTCTGGGGCGGCCCGCGGCGCGGCCCGGCTGCCACCCAGTTCTTCGTCTACACGATGGTCGGCTCGGTGGCGCTGTTGCTGTCCTTCCTGGCTTTGTTTGTGGCCACCGGCGGCATGGATTTCCTCTCGCTGGCGCAGTTCGCCGCCTCCGGGGAACTGCATCGGCTGATTGTGGCGCGGCTGGGCCATGTGGAGCTGCTGCTGGCCTGTGGCGTCCTGCTGGGCTTTGCCGTCAAGGTACCGCTCATGCCCTTCCATACCTGGCTGCCGGAGACCTACTCGGAGGCACCCACGGCCATCACCATCCTGCTCACCGGTGCCATGTCGAAGATGGGCGTCTATGGCCTGATCCGCATCGCGCTGCCCATTTTTGGCCATGAACTCTTTGCCCTGCGCGGACTGCTGCTCACGCTGGCTGTGCTCACGGTGGTGGCCGGTGCCTGGGCTGCAGGCATGCAGCGCGACCTGAAGAAGCTCTTCGCCTACTCGTCCATCAACCACCTGGGCTACTGCCTGCTGGCGCTGTTTGCCATCCTGCTGCCCACGGCCGGGGATGCAGGGCGCACCCTCAGCAGCGCGGCTGCCCTCGATGGTGCCATCCTGCAGATCTTCAACCACGGCCTCACGGCAGCCACCCTCTTCTGGTTCCTCTGCATGCTGGAGGAGCGCAGCGGCGGCAGGCTCGATCTGGATGCCTTCGGTGGCCTGCGCAAGCAGATTCCCGTCTTCTGCGGACTGATGGGTGTGGCCCTGTTTTCCTCTCTCGGCCTGCCCGGACTGAATGGATTCGTCAGCGAGTTTCTGATCTTCCGCGGAGCCTTCCCGCTGGCCTGGCAGTGGGCTGCCGTTGCCGTGCTGGGATTGCTGATTACCGCTGCCGTTCTGCTCACCGTCATCCAGCGCATCTTTGCCGGTCCGCTGCGTGAGGAGTGGACGGCGATGCCGGATATGACACTTGCCGAGCGCGTTTCCGTGGCTCCGGCGCTGCTGCTCATGCTGCTGCTCGGTCTCGTGCCGCAGATTCTGATTGCTGTTATCAATCCGACCGTCCTGCGTTGGATCGACGGGTGGAGATTCTGATGCTTGCGTGGACGATCTATCTCTCCTTCGGCGGAGCCTTGCTGATTGCACTCTTCGCCCGAAAGCAACCTCAGCTGGCGCGCGTGCTGGCGCTGGTCACCGCTGTGGCAGGATTTCTGCTGGCGGTCTGGGCCTTTGCCACGCAGACCGGCGTCACCGCCATTGCCGACTGCGACTGGATCCCGGCCATGGGCATCCGCTACACGCTTGCCGCCGATGGCATCAGCCGCGTTCTGGTGCTGCTCACCGGTTTGGCCTCGGTCTCCGGCGTCCTGTTCTCCTGGAATATCGAGCGCAGGGCAGGGGAATTCTTCGCCTTCTACCTGGCGCTGATCGGTGGCGTCTACGGCGTCTTTCTCTCCGCCGATCTCTTCCTGTTCTTCGTCTTCTATGAGATTGCGATCGTCCCCAAGTACTTCCTGATCGCCATCTGGGGATCCACACGCCGCGAATACGGCGCCATGAAGCTGGCACTCTACTCGTTCCTCGGTTCGGCGATGGTGCTGGTCGGATTGCTGGCCGCTTACGCGGTCTCCGGTGGCCACACGCTGAACCTCACAGCTCTGCAGCAATATCCCTTCCCGATCTCATTCCAGATGTGGGCCTTCCCGCTGGTCTTTCTGGGCTTTGCCATCCTGGCCGGCATGTGGCCGCTGCATACCTGGGCACCCACGGGCCACGTGGCCGCACCCACAGCCGCCTCCATGCTGCTGGCCGGCGTGGTCATGAAGCTCGGTGCCTATGGCTGCCTGCGCGTGGCCATGACGCTGTTTCCGCACGGCATGGACCCCTGGGGATGGAGCTTCCTCGGCATCGGCTCGTGGCGCACGGTCTTCGCGCTGCTAGCCGTGATCGGCATCGTCTACGGCGCGGTGGTCGCGCTCATCCAGAACGACTTCAAATTTGTCATCGGCTACTCCAGCGTCAGCCATATGGGTCTGGTGCTGCTGGGCCTCATGACGCTCAGCCAGATTGGCCTCGACGGCGCCGTCCTGCAGATGTTCTCGCACGGCATCCTGGCCGGTCTGCTCTTTGCCGTCGTCGGGCGCATCGTCTATGAGCGCACGCATACCCGCGATCTGCAGGCCCTCAGCCGGATGCATCTGAGCCGCACCCTGCCCTTTGCCGCCTGGCTCTTTGTCATGGTCGGCATGGCCTCCATGGGGCTGCCGGGCTTCAGCGGATTCATCGCTGAGCTGCAGGTGCTCATCGGTGCCTGGACAGCCTTCCCCGTCTTCACCATTCTGGCCGGTGTCGGCATTGTGGTCGGTGTCGCGTACACGTGGCGGGCCATGCAGACAGCCTTCTTCAGCGATGCGCCCGCCACCGGGCAAACCGCCCATTCGACCGAGAGCTTTGAGCCCATCACCTGGGCGGAGAAGACCGGCGTACTGCTGCTGCTGGCTGCCAGCCTCGTCGTCGGCCTGGCACCGCGCATCCTGCTCGATCAGATCACTCCGGCAGTTCTGGCGCTGCCGCATGCACTGCTTTCCGGAGGCCGGATATGACCCCAGTCAGCTATGGTGACATCTTCCGCATCCTCACTCCGGAGACCATTCTCGAAGTGGTCTCGCTGCTGGTTCTCTTCGTCGATCTGGCCTGGCTGCGACGCGCCAGCCAGGCGGTTCGCATGCGTACGGCCAGCCTGCTGGGTGCCTTTGGCTCGCTGCTGTCGCTGCTCTGGCTGCTCCCGAACCACGCGGCCATCTCGGCCATGGGTGGCGCTCTGGTCTCCGACACAACCGTTGCCGCGCTGCAGGCCGGCATTCTGGGGCTTACGGTGCTGGTGCTGCTGCTGGGCATCCGCGAACGGTTCAGCCGCAACCCCGGCGAGTACGTGGCGCTGGTCCTGCTGGCCACCACGGGCATGCTGCTCGTGGCCGCCGCGCGCGATCTGCTGCTGATCTTCGTCTCTCTCGAACTGCTCAGCCTCTCGCTCTACGTGCTGGCCGCCTTTGCCAAGGCCCGGGCCGCATCGGCGGAGTCCGCGCTGAAGTACTACCTCTTCGGCGGCATCTCGGCAGCCTTCATGCTCTTCGGCTTCAGCTATCTGTACGGCCTTGCCGGCACCACTTACCTGCCCGCAATCGCCGCCCGGCTCAGCCAGCTGCCGCTGTCGCCCATCGAACTGGTGGCCTTCGTTCTGGTGGCCGTGGGACTGGGCTTCAAGGTTGCCGCCGCACCCTTTCATCTGTGGGCACCGGACACCTATGCCGGGGCTCCGGCTCCGGTGGCGGCACTGATCGCCTCTGGCTCCAAGGTGGCCAGCTTTGCCGTGCTCATCGCCGTCACCGCGGCACTGGTTCCCGCCTGGGGTTGGACCGCGGCCCTGCTCTGCATGGCCGCAGCTTCCATTCTCCTCGGCAACCTCTCGGCTCTGGTCCAGACCAGCGTTCGCCGCATCCTGGCCTGCTCGGCCATTGCCCACGCCGGCTACATGCTGCTGGGCATTGCGGCGCACACGACTGCCAGCAACCAGGCCGTGCTGGTCTACGCCCTGACCTATGCCCTCACTACGGTGGGAGCCTTTGCCGTGGTGGCGCTGGTCGAGCGCAGCACCGGCAGCGACCGCCTGGATGCCTTTGCCGGGCTCAGCGCCCGCAGCCCTCTGGTCGCCGCCACGCTGCTCGTCTTTCTGCTTTCGCTGGCCGGCATTCCGCCGCTGGTCGGCTTCTGGGTCAAGTTCCAGCTCTTCGCCGCGGTTCTGCAGGCGCCAGCCGCCACCGGTTGGGGATTGGGCATGGTGGTGCTGGCCATTGCCGGCAGCGCCGTCTCGCTCTACTACTACCTGCAGGTGCTCAAGCGCGCTTACGTCACTGCCTCGGCAGATTCCAGCCCGATCGACGTGACCCCGCTGGAGTCGTTTCTGCTGGTGCTGCTGGCTGCGGCCGTGCTGGTGCTGGGGCTTTTCCCGGGGCTGATCTCCGGCTTCTTCGCAATGTTCTAGGGCCTGTTCCCACTTCTGGGGTGGATGGCGTTGCGCGGGAAAATCCGACCAGACGAGGCGGAGTCCGAAGGCTGTGGCGGCCCCACCGCCGAGGACGACAACGAAGTATGGCCGGATTCTCCCCGCAACCCGAAGGGACAGGGGCTATTTTCCCATCTCTGCGTTGCTCGTCGCTAAGATACACCCGGTATCTGTCACTCCTCACTCCCCTATCCGAATCCTGACCTGGACAAAATAGCCTTCCGTCGCCACCATCCCAGAAGTGGGAACAGGCCCGAGGGACTTAACTTTATCCGGCAGACAGCGGAATCAGCTCCGTGATTCCGCGTTCGCGCAGGTAGCCTTCGTCCCGGGCGCGTCCTTCCAGCACAATCGCAGGATTCTTTCCGGCACGCATCCATCGCATCCACGCATGGGCAAAGCGCCAATCCGGCGGCCAGGTGTGCTGGGAGAGTCCATACTCGGGAATCACCAGTGCTGCCCGGCCGGTGGGAATCTCCCTGCGCTGGTTGCGCAGCGCAGCAATCAGCGCGGCGTAGCGGCGGCCCAGCGGCTTGGGCTGATTTTGCGTGTCCAGCAGCCCGAGCGTGTACTCGTAGCTGCCAAAACCACCAATGGACCGATCCAGGTCATGCGAGCACCACCAGGTGATGCCCCATAGATTGTTTTTCGCAGCCAGCAGCTCCACGGTCTGCTGCATGAACTCCGGCTTTGCCTCCAGCGGCATCTCCACATCGCCCACGCCAATCTCCTCCACCCACACGGGACGGAAGGGATCCTGCTGATAGGCCGTTGCCAGCTCCACCTCATAGGCCGCCAGATGACGGGCCTCGCTCGAGTCGTACCGATACTGCGGCAGCACACCGTCAAAGTAAATGTAGGAGTGGATCGCCGTGGCTGCGCCGGTGTTGGCCAGCGTGCTGCGGGAAAATCCAAAATCGGCAAACCAGTGGCTATGGTCGGCACCATTCACGTGCATCCGCCCCGGCGCAATCTGCTGGCACCAGGCAAGCAGATCAGAGGCCCAGCGGTCGGCCTGCGGCGTGGTCACGGCATTGGGTCCGGTCATCAGCACGCCCAGCTCATTGCCAATGTCAAAGCCAAGAAAGCGCCGATGTCTGCCAATCTCGCCGGCCAGCTTCTGGAACAGCAGTCGCTCGGCGGCCACCACCTCCGGCGCCAGGAAGAGATTGCCAGCCGTCGTCCCCTGCCGCGAGGCCAGCGGAGCGCACCAGGCGGGCAAAAACGACAGGCCGCTCATCCATCCGTTCAGCACCGTCACTTCCACGTCCAGGCCGCAGCGGTCGGCTGCTTCCAGCAGCAGTGCCAGCGCATCCAGCGCCTTCTGGTTCACCACGTTGATGCCCGGCTGAAAGATGGGCCACAGGCACTGGGCGCGGATGTGGTCCACGCCCAGCGCTGCAATGCCTTCCAGATCGTCAAGGATGGCCTGCTGGTTCCAGTCCTGCCAGCAGTACCACCAGAGCCGTCGCGGCGTGTAATTCACGCCGAAGCGCAGCGGGATTTCTCTGCCCGGGGCAGCGGCAAATCCGCCGGTTGCCGTGCTCACGCAGGCAGCAGCCGCCAGATGGAGAAACTCGCGTCGCGATCGGCTCATGGCAACCTCGCCTGCGCCCTATTCCGGAGCCCGCAGGACGGTGCTCACCGAGGCGCAGACCGGCCCGCCGATATTGAACGTGGCGGCGTGGCGCGCTCCCTGCACCTGCAGCGCCGCCGGCACTCTGCCCAGCAGTTGCCAGCTTGCCCAGCCCACCATGGCAATCCCCGTGGCACCCACCGGATGCCCCTTGGCGATCAGTCCTCCGGAGGTGTTCAGCGCGCAGCTTCCGCCCACCGAGGCCTGTCCATCGGCCCAGAAAGCCGCGCCGCGGCCCGGCTCCGCCAGTCCCAGAATCTCTGCCGACAGCGCGCCCATCACGGTGAAGCAGTCATGCACCTCCGCGGTCTGGATCTGCTGCGCCGTCACGCCCGCCATGGCATAGGCCTGCTGCGTGGCGCGATAGGCCGCTGCCGGCTTCAGCACGTTGCGCTGCGCCTGTTGCAGAGGGTCCACCGCGCTGCCCCATCCGGCAATCTGCACGCAGTCCTGGCGGCGCAGGCCCAGCCGCTCCAGCCCGGCTTCGGTGGCCAGAATCAACGCCGCGTAGCCATCGGTAATCTGCGAGCAGTCATAGGTCTTCAGCGGCAGTCCCTCCACCAGGTAGCGATTGGGCCCGGCAATCGTTGCCGCCTGCTCCAGCGTCACGGAGATCCCCCGCATCTGTGCATACGGATTGTGCTGCGCGTTGGCATACTCGGTCACGGCCACCGCGGCAAGCTGCCGCTCGTCCACGCCCCAGTGCTGCATGTACTGCTGCATGATTTCTGCGAAGATATGCGGAAAGACGAAGACCTTTCCCGGCCGCTCTTCCGGGTCGGAGAAGTAGCCCAGCGCCTCGCCAATTCGCTTGCCGTCGGCCTTGCCGTTGGCGTCGCGCATCTTCTCAATGCCCACGGCCAGCGCCGTCTCGCCTGCGCCTGCCTGCAGCCGCAGAATCCCGTTCAGAATCGCCTGTCCGCCGGAGGCGCAGGCATTTTCCACGCACTCAATCGGCTTGGCCTCCATGCCCGGCACTCCGGCCAGCAGCCCGGACAGCAACCCCTGCTGATGCAGCGAAAAACTGCAGGCTGCGGCAATCGAGGCCGAATCGATCTGGCCGGCCTCCGCGCCAATCTCTCCGCAGACCCCGTGCAGCGCCGCTGCCAGCATCTCCGCCTGCGTCATCGACATCAGTTTTCCAAATTGCGATTGGTGATACGCCGCAATGTATACCGCTTTCACTGGTTACCCTCTTCTCGTTTGCGATGGTTATACTCACGCAGAATTGCTGCCTCGCGTGCGCGATACGGTGTGCCGTCCGGATGGAAGACATCGTGGAACCAGACCGGCGGCT
>JAJZGG010000081.1 GCA_021804965.1 Acidobacteriota bacterium | reverse complement strand
CACGTCGATCTTCCCATCGTTGAAGAGGTCGCCAAAGGCTGCGCCGCGGCCGGGAATCACATCCGCCAGGCCTGTGCCCTCCACCGCGGGAGCCAGGGCAAACCTGCCGTCGTGCAGGTTGCGGAAGAGCAGCGGCCGTTCGGCATAGGTGGTGCCCCAGTTGCGCTCCCCGGCATCGGGATAGACATGGCCGTTCACCAGAAAAATATCCGGCCAGCCATCGTTGTCGTAGTCGATGAAGCCGTCGCCCCAGCCCAGAAACGGCCGCGTGGGCAGCGCAATTCCCGCCGGATAGCTGACATCCGTAAACACGGCATTGCCATCGTTGTGATAGAGCACCTTGTAGTCATCGGAGAAGTCGGTGTCCAGAATATCCAGCCGGCCGTCATTGTCGTAGTCGCCCACGCCCAGGCCCATCGAAGCCACCTCGCGGCCGTCCTTGTTCACGGCAAAGCCGGAGGCATAGCTGTCATCCTCAAAGGTGCCGTCGCCCTTGTTCCGATAGAGATAGCTGGGCGTGGAGTCGTTGGCCACCAGCAGATCCGGCCGGCCATCGTCATTGAGATCCACAAAGATGGACGTGAAGCCATAGTAGTGCTGCGGATCGCTGACGCCGGCCTTCACGCTGACGTCGGTAAAGGTGCCATCGCCGTTGTTGTGGAAGAGATGGTCCGGCTCGCCCTTCAGCCCGCGCGGTCCGCACATGCCCACCTCGCCGCGAAACAGGCACTGCGCGTAACCCACCTCCTTGTTGCCGCTGTAGGGCAGATGCGCGCGGTCAAAGTGGATATAGCCGGAGATGAACAGATCCAGCCTGCCATCGCCGTCGTAATCGCCCCAGGTGGCCCCCGCCGACCAGTTGCCCAGTTGAATCCCCGCCTTTTCCGCCACGTCGGTAAAGGTGCCGTCGTGATTGTTGCGGTAAAGCCGGTTCTTGCCCCAGTTGGTCACAACAATATCCGGCCAGCCGTCGTTGTCAAAATCGCCGATGGCAACCCCGTAACCCCAGCGATCGTTGGTCACGCCGGCCCTGGCAGCCACGTCGGTAAAGGTGCCGTCGTGGTTGTTGTGGAACAGCGCCGCATGCGGCGGAGTCGTCTTCCCGTCCATCGCATCGAAGGTCGAGCCGTTGACTATGTAAATGTCCAGCCAGCCATCGTTGTCATAGTCGATCAGGCCCACGCCGGAGCCATCGGCATCCAGAATCAGCTGCTTGTCCGCATTGCCCATCTGGTGCTTCCAGGCCGCCAGGCCGGACGATTTCGAGACATCCCGAAAGATGACCGGGCCGCTGGAGACAAATCCGCCCGCCGTAATCGGTCGATGCTGTGCGTCCAGAATGACCGGGGCAGCGTCTCCGGTGGAGTTGCCCGTCTGGCCGCCCATGCCGCTGATGGCCTCCTGTGCCGACAGTCCCAGTGGCAAAAGCAGCAGCAGCCCCAAGAGCCTGCGCATCCAGATTCCCCCGTTGGCCGACAATCCACCCCTCCGGGCAAAGTCTATCGCAGTGCCTCCCTGTTTGACTGCAGGATTTTCCCGCTTGCCCTCCACCGAAGAACTCCGCTACCGTTGTGAACACACATCCGAGGAGCCTCCGCATGCCCACCACGCACTCCGCGCCTGCCGCCGTCCTGCCCGCCGCGCATCATCGCCTGCTTTCCCTCGACGTGCTGCGCGGCATCACCATCGCCTTCATGATCATGGTCAACAACAACGGCGACGGTCGCTTTGCCTGGAGCTTCATGAAACACGCCGACTGGAATGGCATGACGGCCACCGATCTGGTCTTCCCCACCTTCCTTTTCGTTGTTGGGGCCTCGATCGTCTTTGCCTTTGAGGCTCGACTGGCGCGTGGTACCACCCGCACCGCCATGGCCGTGCAGGTGCTTCGCCGCTCGGCCATCCTCTTCCTGCTTGGCCTGGTCGTCAACGGATTCCCCCACTTCCCGCTGGCCACGCTGCGCATTTACGGCGTGCTGCAGCGGATTGCCATCTGCTACCTGATCGTCGGCCTGTTTTATCTCTGGGATCGCCGCCCGATGAGCAAGCTGCTGGTTGCCGCTGGGGCGCTGGTCGGCTACTGGCTGCTGATGACCCACGTTCCCGTGCCCGGATTCGGCATGCCGGGCCGCGATTTCCCCATCCTGGACAAAAATGCCAACCTCGTTGCCTGGCTGGACCGGCACATCTTTCCCGGGCGGCTCTATGAAGGTGTCCGCGACCCCGAAGGACTGCTCAGCGACCTGCCCGCACTGGCCACCACCCTGCTGGGCGTGCTCGCGGCCCAGTGGATGCGCACCGTCCACACCAAGATCCAGAAGGCGGAGGGACTGGCCGGAGCGGCTGCGCTCAGCCTTTCGCTGGGACTGCTATGGGCCGTCTGGTTCCCGCTGAACAAGAAGCTGTGGACCAGCTCCTACGTGCTGGCAGCCGCCGGCATCTCCGCCGGGGTGTGGGCTCTGCTCTACTGGTGGATCGAGTGCAAAGGCAGGCACGGCCGCTGGACCTGGCCCTGGGTGGTGCTGGGATCCAACGCCATTGCCGCCTACATGATCTCCGAGCTGCTCCCGGGTGCCTTCGGACTGTTTCCCGTCCCCGTGGATGGGCGGCGCGGCGATGCCCTGCGCTGGTTCTTCCAGCACATCTTCCACCTGATCCCCAACCCGGGACTGGCCTGCTTTGCCTACTCCGCCAGCTTTCTGCTTCTGTGCTTCCTGCCGGTCTGGTGGATGTATCGCAGACGGATCTTCCTGAAGGTCTAGCGATTCCCCGGGCGGCGACCGAATCCACGGCCACGGCCGCGATCGTTGCCACGGTCATTGCCGCGGTCGCCTCCGCGGCGCGGCATGGCCGGAACCGGAGCCGGCAGATGCGTCTTGCCCTCGGGATAGACCGCCAGATACCGTTCGCTGCCCTCGCCCTGCGAGGCGGTTTCCACGCCGGGAATGTCGCGGAAGATCATATGCAGCCGGCGGCGCTCACGGGAGTGCGTGGGCGGGAAGCTGTAAGGCATGCCGGTCTCGATCACGCGCTCTGCCGCCGCCTGGGCGGCCATCCGCAACTCCTGCTCTTCCATGGTTTTGAAGTTCAGCGCGTCGAAGCTCACCAGATACTGCTCGTGGGACTCCAGACGCAGTGCCTGCGCACTCAGGTGCTCCAGGGCGCGCAGCAGCTCGCCCTTGCGCTGGGTCAGCAGCGTCGCATCCGGGCCGGTAAACTCCACCAGCAGCGCAGGGCTCTGTTCCTCTTCGCTGGCAGCCTGTCCGGCCATGGCACGAAACTTCAGCCGGAAACCTCCGCTGTGGAGGATGGCATTCAACAAACCGGCGACCTTCTGGGCAGACTCTTGCAGATTCTCGATTGGCATATACCTTCAAGTATCGCAAATCCTCGAAAGCGCTTTCAATGAAGGCCCCGTCAGAAATGCTTCTCCTGTTTTGCAGAACGTGCGGCAGCAGCGATTGGTTCCCGATGCTCCCACTTTTCTCCTATGGCGCTTTTCTCCTGTGCGGGCTGAAAAGCAGGTCTCCGCAGAAAAGAAACAGCCGGCAGGATCGACCGCTGATCCTGCCGGCTGGAAATTTGCAGCCGGCTTCCACTTGCCGACTGGTTAGAAGTGGAACTGCCTGTGGCTAGAAGTGGAACTGCATGTGGTTAGAAGTGGAACTGCATGGACCCGTACACGCTGACCGGAGCACCCGGATAGGCAAGGACGTAGCCGGCCTGGGTCGGGTCCGCCGTGGGTCCGAAGATCCCCGCGCTGTTGGTTCCGTAGTAACCACCCGACGAGATGAACTCGTAGATGTTGTACTTCGAGTTGGCCACATTCTGCGCGTTGATGGAGAACTCCGCGAACTTCTTGTAGGGAACCTTGACCGCCAGGTTCAGCGTTCCGTAGCTGGACATCTGCTGGTTGCTGGGCTGCGGGAACTGGTTGCCGGCTGCGTCCACACCGTTGTTGTTGAAGATGTACTGCGACCCGATGAACTGGAAGGCCACCATCGGCTCCACATGCAGGTCGTGGTTGATCTTCTTGTCGTAGAACAGGCCTGCGTTCACCGAGCTGCTGGGCACATACGGCACATGCAGACCGTTGAAGTCCTGCTGCGGGGTGGACGAGTTGATGGCCACCACGGTGGTGTAGTTGGTGTAGACCGAGGTCTCTGCATTGAAGTTGGCAAAGACATGCAGGTTGGCAATCGGATCATCGTCAAACGAAGCGTTGAAGCCCTTGTAGGCCGAGGTTCCGTTGGCCGAGACCGTGTTGCCGTTGGCCAGCGTCGTGTCAATCTCCTGATTGGCCCAGCGCTGGTGATAGAAGGTTCCGGTAATCAGCATCGAGTTCAGCACGCCGGATCCTTCATGGTGAATCTTGAAGCCGGCCTGCCAGTACTCCTGCCGCGAAAGGTGATAGCTGGCCGGATCCACGCTCTGGAACAGGCCGCCACCGCCACCAAGCTGCGGCGCACGCAGCGCCTCCATGAAGCCGCCGTAGATCTGCAGCCAGGGCAGGGCACGCACCGTTGCATTCACGGCCGGCTCGGCACCGCTTCGATTTTCCAGTCCACCGCACTCCGAGCTCTGCACCTTCACGTTGCCCGGGGTCGAAGCGCCGGTTGCCGCGCAGTGCGAGGCAAGCACCGCATTCGGAGCCAGCTTGAAGTCCTGCGCCACAGCCGAGGAATAGCCCGTCCGGAAGCCGACATAGCGCAGGCTCGGCGTCAGGCTGACGTAGGAGTTGATGCGAATCTCATCCTGCGCCAGAACGGCGAAGTCATCCTGATTGAAGTACGAGGAGCGGATCTTGCCGCCGATGTTGGCAATGCGCTTGCCACCACCATCGGCAGTGTTGAAGAAGTTGTTCCGGCTGTTATAGAGCGCGCTCAGGTAGTAGCCGCCCACGGTGATGTAGTTGTAGGGCAGCCGCTTGGTCACCAGCAGCTTGTCGCCCACGGTGTCCGTGTACGGGCTGTTCCACTCCTCCAGCTGCGCACCGGGACTGAAGACGTCATTCTGCCGATAGTGCGAGCGGGCGATGTGCATGAACCAGGAGAGATTCTCGAGGTTGGTCGTCGGATCGAGCTGAACATGCTCGCGTCCATAGACGAGACCCATCTCGTTGGTGTCGTACTTCTCATAGCTCAGATAGGGCAGCGTGCTGTAGTAGCCGGAGGTCTTCTGGCTGTAGACCTGCCCGGTCGGCGTGCCATCCATCGTGATCAGCGGATTGGCCGCCGTCGGAATCACCTGCGAGCGGTATCCGGCGCCATGCGCATAGTAGCCGCCAATTTCAAAGCTGTTGGCCTGGAAGCTCTTGATGGCCTTGCCATAGAACGCCAGATCCTTGCCCGGGTTCTGGAAGCCATCCGGCGCACTGCGGAAGTCGTTGCCGTCTCCCACGCCGCCACCCACAACCGCAGACCAGCCACGGTAGATGCCGCTGGTGCCCACGACGGCAAGATCCTTCTGTCCGAAGCTGCCGTAGGTCATCGAGGCGTTGAAGTGGGGCTTGGAGGTCGGCTGCACCGGCGTGAATTCGATCATGCCGCCAATGTTGTTGTACCAGCGCGAATCCGCATCGCCAGGACCGTAGGTCACATTGGCATTCTGGATCAGGAACTGCTCGGGAATCGTCGGCGACTGCCACAGATCGTTACCAGGATCGACGATCGGCACCCCATCAAACGTGATGGCCAGCGCACCGCCGCCGGTGTATCCGCCGTAGCCACCCCAGCCCTGCGAGACGCCATTGACGCCCACGGTGTACTTCGTGGCTCCCGTGTTGCCATAGCCGGTCACGTTTGCGCCCGGCGTCTGGGAGACGATCTGCGCCGCACCCGCCAGCGGACCCACCGCTTCCATCTGTTTGCTGTCCAGCACGCGAATCTGCTGGTCGCTTTCAAAGACTTCCTGCTGCGAGGGCTGCTCGGTCACGCCCGGCATGGAGGCCGTCACGTTGACCGTTTCTCCCGTGGCTGCAACCTTCAGCGCAACCGTCTCCGTCAGCGCCTGGCCGGCAGCAAGCTGCAGCGTGTCCATGGTTGCCGTCTGGAAGCCAACGCGAGTGACCACCACCTTGTAGCGCCCGGAGTGCAGTCCCATCACGCTGTAGTTGCCGCTGGCGTCGGTGGTCACGTGCATCATCGTGCCTGAACCCAGGTTGGTAATCGTCACATCCGCTCCGGACACCACGGCTCCCGTGTTGTCCGTCACCGTTCCTGCAATGCTGCTCGTCGCCTGCGACCATGCCATCGTCGCAGACAGGGCAAAGCATGCCAGCAGCAGAAACATGCCGCGCAGCAAGTCTCGTTTCATCCAGTCTCGTTTCAAAGCGTCGAATCCTCCAAAAATTTGCCTGACCATAAATGCGTATCCCTGCCGCATGCGCTTCCACCTGCGAAGCACACACGCACTCTTGAATCTCTTGGAAATGGATTAACGGAGAATGACGCTTTGATATACGCCGCGTGACAGCCGTGAATATCCCGTGAATCGCCGCGCAGACTTGCCAAGGACAAAGAGCAGGCTGCCGGAGACGAAGATCCGGCCACCTGTTCCGCTATCTGCTTTGCAGGCAAAGCAAAAGCCCATCGCAGTTGCGATGGGCTTTTGCGCGAAAATCCGCAGCGTTGACTACATCAGACGATCGGCAGCAGCGTGGGAGATGGTCCAGCGCCGCAGCAAGGCCGGCAGCGCAAAGGCAGCCGCCAGCACCAGCGATGTGGACAGCACATCCCGCTCATAAAACGGAAGCCCGGCCACGTAGCAGGTTGCCAGCCCGCCCAGCGTGTGCGCATAGAGCGTCTGCGCGCCCAGCCACACGGCAAAATTCGACAGCAGGAAAAAGGAGGTCGGCCCCAGCAGCGCCGCAGCCACGCCGCGCAGCAGGGTGGCGCGCTCGCGCAGCAGTGCATAGCCCAGCGCCATGGCTCCGGCATACCAGGCCCAGGTGACCACATAGGCCTGCCAGGCAAAGTCATAGCCGAAGACATGCGTCGTCGTGTAGTAGTCGGCACCGGCCAGCACCACCACCGGGATGGCCATCTCCAGCCAGTTGCGTCGTGCGCCAAAGTACAACAGCGCTCCGCCCACAGCGGTAAATCCATACCAGCCGGCGTGGGGCACCACATGGCTCAGCACGGCAGCCAGCAAAAGCAGATAGGCAAACATACTCACCTCAGGAAACTTGCGTATCTCTGTATTCTCGGGCTCCGGCATCCTGCGGTCAACAGGAAAGCTGTTCGTGGCATCAATACCGCTCCAGCCTCACCAACAACGCCGTTGCCCTTCGCCTCACTTCTGCTCGCGTCCATCCAGAATCTGCGTAACAACAGTCGGCAGCGCTGGCGATGCAGGCCCGGGCGCATTGCCGGGCGGATTTTCAGCCGAACCCACCCCTGCCAGGTAGACCCAGCCGCTCAGCGGCGACTCCCGCAACTGCTCGCTCAGCCTTCCTTCCACGCTGCCGGATGTCTGCATCTGGCGGAAGGAGTAGGCAAAGCGCAGGTCGCTGAACTCGACCGTTGTCCAGGGACGAACAGGGCTGCGGATGCCACCCACCTCCACCGGGCCCACATCCCGCACCACCGGCCAGGAGGACCAATCCAGATACACCTGACCCAGATGGCTGCGGCGGGCCGCCTCGGTGGCTGCATCGACCTTCGGCTTGTACAGCAGGTTGGTCGTGGGATCGCTGTCCACCGCGCCCGTCCAGGTATCAATCTCCGCCGTCTGCCACGCCTGCGGCAGCTCCATCAGCGCATGCCAGCGGTAGGGATTCCACGGATACGGCTCCAGCGCGATGCGCAACGGCTGGCTCGCAGTCACGTCGGCAGCCACCAGCCGGTGAAGCGCATCGGCCTGCTCTGCCCAACGCCAGCAGCCCAGCAGCACCAGAGCGCACAGCGCGGCGATGGCCAGTGCGCGACCGCGTGGCTTCCTGGCCCGCGCACCGATCTCCCGGTCAGCCAATCCCAGCAGCGAGGGAACAACCAGCGCCAGCACCAGCACCAGCAGCATCGCCGGCTCCACGATAAAGACCAGGTTGCCGGCATACCAGTGCCGGTCAAAGGGGAAAAACGGACGCAGCCCGTAGGTATTGGCCCAGTCCAGAACCAGATGGCTCAGGTCCGCCAACAGTGCCGTGAGCCAGAGCCAGCCCCAGCGAACAGGCTGGGCAGCCGATTGCGATGCCGTGGCACCTCGCTGCCGCCAGCGGTGCCAGAGCCAGACAACGCCCACGACCAGCGCGGCCAGCAACGGCGCAGCCACCAGCGTATGCGTGATGCCGCGGTGATGCTGCAGCACGTCCACCGGCCCGCGCACACTCCAGGCCATATCCACATCCGGCGCCTCGGCGGCCAGCGTTGCCACCAGCGTGGCATAGGCCGTCCTGCGATTGCATCCGCTCCGCCCGATGCAGGCTCCCGTGAGAAAGTGTGTTACCGGCTCCATCGTGGCCCCATTCTATCCGCATGCCTCCACTACCATGAAGTCATGACGCCGGAGTACTCCGAATCGCCTCACGTTGCCACGCCCCGCCAGCGTGTGGCCTTCTTCGGTGGCAGTTTTGATCCTCCGCACTTCGGTCATCTTGGCATCGCACGGGCTGCGCAGCGCGCCCTTGCCCTGGACCTCATCCTGTTTGCGCCGGTGGCACGCCAGCCGCTGAAGGCAAATCATGCAGCACCCACGGACTTTGCCCATCGCGCCGCCATGACGCAGCTGGCCATTGCCCGCGAACCCAGGTTTGCGCTCTCGCTGGTGGATGCTCCCACGCCCGACGGACTGCCCAACTTTACCTTCTCCACGCTGGAGCGGCTGCGGGAGACGCTGACCCAGCCCACCGAAGTTTTCCTGCTGATCGGTGCCGACTCGCTGGCACAGTTTTCCCAGTGGTACCGCGCAGCGGAGATTCCCTTTCTGGCAACACTCGTTGTGGCGGCCCGGCCGGGCGATTCTTCCGCAGCGTTTCACCACCCGGAGCTTTGGCTGCCGGCTCCGCTGCAGGCCGGTCCCTGGCGCAGCGCCGGTCCTTGGCGTAGCGCCGGTCCTTGGCGTAGCGCCGGTCCTTGGCGTAGCGCCGGTCCATGGACCAGCGCCGCACCAGGCCTGCGCTCCTGCTCCCTATCCGACGCCAGCGGACGCCAGGCCACGCTGCACTTTCTCGAGGAACCGGATTTTCCCATCCGCGCCACGGAACTGCGCGAGCTGCTGACGCACGCTCCCGATTCCGAATTGAGCACCCTGCTGCCGCCGGCCGTGCTGCAGTACATCCGCAGCAACCATCTCTATACCCGCTAGGCAGCGCAGTGCGCAGGACAACCCTGTGAGCACGCACCGCATTGACGGTCACGCATGATCCGACTTCCTGCTACCATGAAGCGTACTCCGCAAGGTTGCGGAGGAGGAGAACTGCACGCGCCATGCCGAACACGGATACCCTACAACAACTGCTCGCTGCCTATACGGCCTGCGAAGACAAGAAAGCCACCGACACACGCATCCTTGCTCTGGATCCTTTGGACTCCGGTCTGGCAGACTTTTTTCTCATCGCTTCCGGCTCCAGCGATCGTCAGGTGCTCGCCATCGCCGATGAAATTGAACTGCAGTTGAAACGCAAATTCGGCATCTATCCACGCTCGGTGGAAGGACGTCAAAAATCAGAGTGGATTCTGCTCGATTATGTGGATATAGTGGTTCACGTCTTCCTTTCTGAGAAGCGCGCGTACTATGACATCGAGCGTCTCCGGAAAAGCGCACAAACGCTGACCGGCGAGGATGTGAAGAACCTGCTGGAGCGTCAACTGCGCGCGAGCAGGGAAAAGAAGACACTGACTAGCGGTGCCAAATCAAAATCCGTGAAGGGAGAATCATCGATGAGTCCATCGCCCAAGAAACCGGCTGCGAAGAAGGCAGCCGCCAAACCTGCAGCCAAGAAGGCAGCCGCTAAGCCGGCCGCAAAGAAGGCTGCTCCGAAGAAAGCTGCTGCAAAGCCGGCCGCCAAGAAAGCTGCCCCGAAGAAGGCCGCCGCAAAGGCTGCTCCGAAAAAAGCCGTAGCCAAGAAGGCTGCTCCGAAGCCGGCCGCGAAAAAGGCTGCTCCGAAGAAGGCTGCTGCAAAGCCGGCCGCCAAGAAGGTCGCTCCGAAGAAAGCTGTTGCCAAGAAGGCTGCCCCAAAGAAAGCTGCTGCAAAGCCGGTCGCAAAGAAGGCCGCTGCGAAGCCCGCCGCCAAGAAGGCTGCTCCGAAGAAAGCTGCTGCAAAGCCGGCAGCAAAGAAAGCTGCAGCGCCCAAGAAGGTTGCCATCAAGGCAGCAGCCAAGCCTGCCGCAAAGAAGGCAGCTCCGGTGAAGGCCGCCGCCGAGTTCCTCACGCAGCCGCGCACCAGCGTCGCCATGCCCGATCAGTATCTGACTCGTCCGCGCTCCAGCGCTGAGATGCCGGAGACGATTGCAGCCAGCACGGAACCCAAGACCGAAAACTAACTGTTTTTTCAGGCAAAGCATACGGGCGGAACCAGTCTCACTGGCTCCGCCCGTATGCTTTTTACCGTTTGTGGGAACGGGTGCCGGATCTTTCCGGTCACCCGTTCCCGGGTTGTGTCATTGGCCTTCCGGGTTAGAAGTTGATCTTCAGGCTGTACTCCAGGATTCGGGGTGCGCCCTGGGTAAAGACGCCCGAACCGTTGCCGGTACGCAGTGCACCGCGGCTGCTCAGCGAGCTGTCGGTACCGTTCGCCGTTCCATCCTGCGGATTCAGCGTCAGGTTGCCCGCCACATTGCCGAAGTTCGACATGTTGAAGAGGTTGAAGAAGTTCACTGCCGGCTCGATGCTGCCCGCCGGTCCCAGCCACTTGACGCGGGTCAGGCGGGAGAGCGTGAAGTCAAAGGTGCGCAGACTTCCGTTGCCCACGTTGCCCGTCGGCGGTCCCGCAATGCTGCGCGTGACGGCGCCAATGGAGGTCAGCTGAGCCTGCGTGAACAGGCCGTTGGTCACCAGTGACTGGCCAGCCGGGGTCAGCTTGCCTGCACCGGTGGCATTCCAGTTGGCAATCACCCGGGGCAGGTCCTTGGGCTTGACAGTACGCATGAAGGATCCGGCCTTGTATCCAGGCAGGATGTCGCCAATCGTACCGTCACCGGTCACGTCCGAGCTGAAGATCTCGCCCGGTCCGGCTCCGTTTGTATCGAGGGCCAGGGTTGTGGGCAGTGCCGACTCATAGTGGCCGATCACACTGGTTTCAATGCCGTACTTCCAGTCCAGCGTACCGCCATAGGACAGGATGTCCGTGCGATCCGTTCCGCCCGGTCCGGCAAAGGAAAGCGGGTTGATGTTATCGACGGCCGTCGGCGTAAAGTTCTGGTCTGCGCCACCGGTCGTGATGAACTTGCCCAGCGTGTAGGAGATGCTGAGGTTTGCGTTTGTGATCCAGCTGAAGGGCAGCCGACCCTGCTGGGTCAGGTTGGTCTGCAGGCCGTTGTAGGTGGAGCGGCCCATCGGATAGTTGATGAACATGGCACCAAACATCGGGTTCACGCCGCCGAAGGCTGCGCCGGTGTTCGGTGTCAGGCCCAGTGCTGCTGCGGGATTGGCAAACTCATAGGTGATGCCGGAATCCAGCCCGTTCTGTGCGAAGGTCTGGATGGTGGCACCGGCTGCAATGGCGCAATCGATGGCTGCGCTGGAGTAGCCGCCCGTGCAGCCCATCTGGGCCGTCGTTGTCGCAATTGCATTCTGTGCCGCTGCCGTGTTCAGCGTGGAGGCAGCACCGTCGTGGTTGACATCAATCGCCTGCTGGAAGTGCTCGCCAACGTTGCGAACATAGTCCGCCGTAAAGACGGCACCCTTCCACACCTGCCGCTGCATGCCGATGTTGATCTGGATGGAGCGAGCCGTCCGGAAGTTCGGAGCATACATCGCATATCCATTGACGCCCGGATCCTCGTAGAGGCTGTTGGCCACATAGTTGCTGTTCGAGGCCGGGCCATCCGCCTTGGTTGTGGTCTGGAAGAGAGTCTGCAGGGCTGCAATCGAAGGAGCTGCCGTCTTGATGGACTCGGTTGTCAGCGAGGAAATCGGCACACCGTTGATGCTGGTGAGCTTGGTGCCATTCGGCAGCGTAAAGCTGGACTGGCCGCGCTGCAGAATGCCGGTACCGAAGAACAGACCGGTGGCCAGACGCGCCGGACGATCAAAGAGAACGTTGTTGAAGATGTTGTTCTCGAAATAGATGCCCAGGCCGCCGCGAATCACCGTCTTGCCATCGCCCTTGAGGTCATAGGCAAACCCGAACTTGGGACCGAAATCGGAGTTCGGCTGGCGAACCCGACCGCCCAGATTCAGGCTCTGTCCGGAAGGCGTGGTGAGTGCATCCAGCAGGTTGCCGGTGGTGCAGGGAGAGTTTGCGCCCCAGACGGCAACCGCAGCCGAGCAGGGGATTGGCGCCAGATCCGAGTCACTGCGACCCGTATCCCGCGAGTAGCGCACACCGTAGTTGACGGTGAGGCGCGGGGTCATCTTCCAGGTATCGCCGAAGTAGATGCCCAGACGCCAGTCGCCCTGGCCGCCGGCAGGATTGTTAAAGCTGGGAATCT
>JAJZGG010000080.1 GCA_021804965.1 Acidobacteriota bacterium | reverse complement strand
CCGGGTTTACGCCAGGATCTCCGAGATCGCTCCGGCGCCCACCGTGCGGCCGCCCTCACGAATCGCAAAACGCAGACCCTTTTCCATCGCCACCGGCGTCTGCAGCTCGATCTCCAGCTGGATGTTGTCGCCCGGCATCACCATCTCCGTGCCTTCCGGAAGCTTCGCCGTGCCCGTCACGTCCGTCGTGCGGAAGTAGAACTGAGGACGATACCCGTTGAAGAACGGCGTGTGACGGCCACCCTCCTCCTTGCTCAGCACATACACCTCGCCCTTGAACTTCGTGTGCGGCGTGATCGATCCGGTCTTCGCCAGAACCATCCCGCGCTCCACGTCATCCTTGGCCACGCCGCGCAGCAGAAGTCCGGCATTGTCCCCGGCCAGACCCTCGTCCAGCTGCTTCTTGAACATCTCCACACCCGTCACAACCGTCTTGCGCGTCTCGCGGAAGCCCACAATCTCCACTTCCTCGCCCACCTTCACCTTGCCACGCTCAATACGGCCCGTCACCACCGTGCCACGACCCGAAATCGAGAAGATATCCTCGATCGGCATCAGAAACGGCAGATCCACCATGCGGTCCGGCTGCGGAACATACTTGTCCACCTGATCCATCAGCTCGTCGATCTTCGCCTCCCACTGAGGCTCCCCGTTCAGCGCGCCCAGCGCCGATCCACGCACCACCGGAGCATCGTCGCCCGGGAACTGGTACTTGTTCAGCAGCTCGCGAACTTCCATCTCCACCAGGTCGATCAGCTCGGCATCTTCCACCGCGTCGCACTTGTTCAGAAACACCACCAGGCTCGGAACGCCCACCTGACGGGCCAGCAACACATGCTCCTTGGTCTGCGGCATCGGACCATCGGTCGCCGCCACCACCAGAATGCCGCCGTCCATCTGCGCCGCACCCGTGATCATGTTCTTGATGTAGTCCGCGTGACCAGGGCAGTCCACGTGCGCGTAGTGACGGTTCGCCGTCTCATACTCCACGTGCGCCGTCGCAATCGTGATACCACGCTCACGCTCCTCAGGCGCGTTGTCAATCGTGTCAAACGATCGAAACGTGTTCTTCGGATTGTGCTTCGACAGCACCTTCGTGATCGCAGCCGTCAACGTCGTCTTCCCGTGATCAATGTGCCCAATCGTACCCACATTCACATGCGGCTTCGAACGATCAAATTTCTCCTTCGCCATCTCTCCCAATCCCTTTCTGAACGCTGCTGCCGTTAAATCCCGGGGCGCCGGCGTTCCGGCTCCAGCCCCACAAAACCCTTGCGCTTACCGCCCCTGCGCCCGACCGATGATCTCGTCGGCAATCATGCGCGGCGCCTCTTCGTAGCGGGCAAACTGCATCGAGTACGATGCACGGCCCTGCGTGGAAGAACGAATGTCATTGACGTAGCCAAACATTTCCTTCAGCGGAACGATGGCCTTGACCAGCTGCGAACCGGCGGCATGCTCGAGTGCCTCAATGCGTCCGCGACGCGAGTTGATGTCGCCGATGATGGTGCCGACAAACTCCTCGGGCACCGTAACCTCGACCGCCATCACCGGCTCCAGAAGCACCGGGCTGGCCTTCTTCGCGGCTTCCTTGAAGGCCATGGAACCGGCAATCTTGTAGGCCATTTCGTTCGAGTCCACATCGTGGTAGCTGCCGTCATAGAGCACGACCGTGATATCGACCATCGGGTAGCCGGCCAGAACGCCCGTCTCCATGGCCTCACGAATCCCCTGATCGATGGGCTTGATGTACTCCTTCGGAATGGAGCCACCCTTGATCTCGTTCAGGAACTCGTAGCCCTTGCCCGGCTCGCTGGGAGCAAGACGAATCTTGCAATGACCGTAGTTGCCCGAGCCACCGGTCTGGCGGATGTATTTGCCCTCGGCATCGGCTTCCTTGCGGATGGTCTCGCGGAAGGCAACCTTGGGCTCGCCCACGTTGGCCTCAACCTTGTGCTCGCGCTTCATGCGGTCCACGATGATCTCCAGATGAAGCTCACCCATGCCGCTGATGATGGTCTGGCCCGAGTCCTCGTCGGTGCGGACCTTGAAGGTGGGATCCTCGTCGGAAAGCTTGCCCAGCGCCAGGCCCATCTTTTCCTGATCGGCCTTAGTCTTGGGCTCGATTGCCACCGAGATGACCGGCTCCGGGAAGGTGATGGCCGAAAGCGCAATCGGGGCCGTCGGCGCGCAGAGCGTGTCGCCGGTCTTCAGATCCTTGAGGCCCACGCAGGCGCAGATGTCGCCGGCCATGATCTCATTGATGTCCTCGCGCTTGTTGGCATGCATCTTCACCAGACGGCCAACGCGCTCGGTCTTGCCGGTGCGCGGGTTCAGAATCGTGTCGCCGGTGCGCAGCGTGCCCGAGTAGACGCGAATGAAGCCCAGCTTGCCGAAGGGATCATTGATGAGCTTGAAGCCGAGCGCCGAAAACGGTGCATCGTCTTCCGTCTTGCGCGTCAGCACCTCTTCGGTATTGGCAGGGTTCACACCCTCCACCGAAGGAATATCGAGCGGGCTGGGCAGATAATCAACCACCGCATCGAGCAGGGTCTGCACGCCCTTGTTCTTGAAGGCAGAGCCGCACAGAACCGGGAAGAGCTTGAGATCGAGCGTCGCCTTGCGCAGGCCAGCCTTCAGCTGTGCCGCGGTCGGCATCTGGCCGTCGAGGAACTGGACCAGAATCTCGTCATCGGACTCGGCCACCAGCTCCACCAACTGCATCCGGAAGGCCTCGGCCTTCTTGAGGAGGTCGGCAGGAATCTCTTCGACCGAATACTTGGCACCCATCGTCTCGTCATGCCAGAGAATGGCGCGCATTTCGATCAGGTCCACCACGCCGCGGAAGCCGGCTTCGGCGCCAATCGGAATCTGAATGGCCACCGGACGCGCCCCCAGGCGCTTGCGGATCGACTCGAGCACCAGCTCGAAGTCGGCGCCATTCTTGTCCATCTTGTTCACGAAGCAGATACGGGGAACACGATACTTGTCGCCCTGGCGCCAGACCGTCTCCGTCTGCGGCTGCACGCCGGAGACCGAGTCAAACACGGCAACCGCACCATCGAGCACGCGCAGTGAGCGCTCCACCTCGGCCGTGAAGTCCACGTGACCCGGGGTGTCGATGATGTTGATGCGAATGTTGTTCCAGGTGCAGGTGGTGGCAGCGGAAGTAATGGTGATGCCGCGCTCCTGCTCCTGCTCCATGTAATCCATGGTGGCAGTGCCTTCGTGCACCTCGCCGATACGGTGCGTGATGCCCGTATAGAACAGGATGCGCTCGGTAGCCGTCGTCTTTCCGGCGTCGATGTGCGCCATGATTCCGATATTCCGGCAGCGATTCAAAGGTACTGTGCGAGCCACGTCAGCTTCTTCCTTGCGAACCCCAGGTTCGCGGTTACAGATTCATTCTGATGGCGACCGAAGTCGCCACCCCAAACAGTTGCCTACCAGCGATAGTGCGCAAAGGCGCGGTTTGCCTCGGCCATGCGGTGCACATCTTCCTTCTTCTTCATAGCACCACCGCGACCGTTGGCTGCGTCCAGCAGTTCATTGGTCAGCTTTTCAACCATGCCCTTTTCTCCGCGGGCGCGGCCGTAGGAGATCAGCCAGCGAATGGCCAGCGAGGTGCGACGCTCCGGGTTGACCTCGATCGGCACCTGGTAGTTGGCACCGCCCACGCGGCGCGACTTGACCTCAAGCAGCGGCTTGCAGTTTTCCACCGCACGCTTGAAGAGCTTGATCGCCTCATCCCCACCACGCGACTCCAGATTGCCCATCGCCTGGTAAAAAATCGCCTGCGCGGTGGACTTCTTGCCGCCCCACATCAGCGAATTCACAAACTTGGTGACCAGCTCCGAACCATAGACCGGGTCCGGCGCAACTTCCCGCTTGGCAATGTGACCTTTTCTCGGCATTGTCTCTACTCAATTCCTTTGCATGGCCACCCCCGCGAACGGGAGCGGCTGAAAACTACTTCTTGCCCTTGCCGGCTGCCGCCGCGCCGCCCTTGCCGCGCTTGGCACCGTACTTGGAGCGCCCCTGATTGCGGCCGGCCACGCCAACCGAATCCAGCGTTCCGCGCACCACGTGGTAACGCACACCGGGCAGATCCTTCACACGGCCGCCGCGGATGAGCACGATCGAGTGCTCCTGCAGGTTGTGGCCGATTCCGGGGATGTAGGTGGTGACCTCGATGCCATTCGTCAGACGAACACGCGCAACCTTGCGGAGGGCCGAGTTCGGCTTCTTGGGCGTCTGAGTGTAGACGCGCGTGCATACGCCACGACGCTGCGGGCAGGCCTGCAGGGCCGGCGAAGCAGTCTTGTACCGTGGAGCCGTGCGCCCCTTGCGAACCAGTTGACTGAATGTAGGCAAACCGTTGCTCCTTACTGCAATTCCAATTTCCACAGCCGCGCGCAACGAGGCTTCATCCCGGCTAATGGCCGTAGAAGCTTTCCCTGCTCGCGCCTGCCTCAAACCCAATCTCAGACGAAAACCCGGACGGTGACCGCGTGCATCCCTGAAACTCTACGGCAGGATGACCGGCTCCGTTTCCTGAGTTTTGGCCTGCATAGCCCTCCTGAGTGAAGGGTGTCGCAGGCACCGAAGCGATGTGCATCACCTCAAAACAATTCCGAGGTGAAATCTCTGGATGCATGTTCAATCCAGAGCATGTACGGTGCGGGAAGTATCCCGACCGCGTCGGGGTGGAATGTTCAAACTGCGAAAAATCCAACCGAAACGCATTCTTGACGAACCTTCTCACTTTACCAAGAAAGTGGAAATGGGTCAACAGCCCTCCACAATGCCTGATTGCGCTCGGATGTTCCTCCGTCGCATGGGCTCCTGAGCGGCGCTCGATGGCGGGTGTGACACGCACCTCCGTCCACACTTCCGGGCTGTTGCCGCACAGGTAAGCCGCAGATTTCAAACGATATCAGGAATTCCGCCGTGCTGCCTGCTATGGCTGCCCAGCGGAATCCGCAGGTGCCTACAGATTCAGAATGTGGGACGAGGTCCGGTGAGTCGATGCTCCAGCAGGGACAGAAAGGCCTGGGGACTGGATTGGAGGCAGACGTGGATGTGCGCGACCGGTGAGCCGGTTGGGGATTCCTGCGCCGGGTTGGCGGCATGCGGCGAGCCGGACAGGGCTCTGGGCACGGTTCGATGGGCTGGGAGGGTGACGGGCAGGGTCATCCCGTCCGGGGTGACGCGCAGTGCCATGGATTGGGTGGGGCAGAGCATGGGGTCGAGCAGGGTGGAGGCGGCGACGGCGTCAAAGAGCGTCGGATTGGGGGAGTGGTTCCAGGAGTGCGGTAGCCACTCGGTGTAGAGTTCGCGCAGAGGTGTGGCAAAAGAGGTGTGAGCGGTGAAGATGCGCTTGCGGCCGGAGATGCGCAGCGGAATCTGGGTGGAGTCCAGGGGGTAGAGATCGACGGGAATGCCGGAGGTGAGGACGGTTTGAGCACCGGGTGGGTCCTGCAGGATGTTCCACTCGGCGGCCGGTGGAGTGAGATGGCCGTCCAGCGTGGTGTAGCCATGGTGGATGGAGCCGCCCATGATCACGATGCGGCCGAGCCGGTGCATGGTCTCCGGATCGCGGTCGATGGCAGCGGCAACATTAAAGAGCGGTCCGATGGCCAGAAGGGTGAGCTGGCTGCCGTGTTCGTGGACGGCGGCCAGCAGGGCAGCGATGGCATCGGGATGGGAGCGCTGGGGGATGGCTTCCGCGTAGGCGCGCTGGGTGAAGAGGTTGGTGGTGGAGGTGGGCAGGCCTGCGTAGACCGGGATGCCGTGGACACCGGATGCGGCCAGCAGATGATCGAGAAGGCGTGCACGCAGTTCGGTATCGCCGAAGGTGGTGGAGATGCCGAGGACGCGGACCTCCGGACTGCGCAGCAGCAGGGCGATGGCGAAGGCATCGTCGAGATCATCGCCGATGTCGGTGTCGATCCAGACGAGCTGCGGATGCGGCTCGGCGGCGGGTGCCGTGGGCGGATGCAGAGCTGCGAGGCACAGGCGGGAGGGTAGCAGGAGCAGAAGCAGGCAGAGGGCAGTCCATGGCAGATGGCCGGTGCGCAGCCTGGAGAACGCGCCTGGGCTGCGGACTTCGTCGCGCGAGGCAGGGGTCTTGGACGGGCGGATAATTCTGGCGACAAATCCGTAACTGTGCGGTAGCATCATGCCAGTTCTCTCGGAGTGAATGGTACAGGATTCTGCGGAGGGTGATGCGGAGAATATGGCTCACAGCGCTGTTTCTGTGTCTGGGACTGGTCTGCGGGCATGCAGCAGCCGGCGCGGAGGCATCCTTCCAGCAGTCGTCGAACGGCGTGCCGCTGATTCTACTGGATGGGCAGTGGCGGTTTCATCCCGGCGATGATCCGGATGGACGGCTCGGCTGGGCGCAGCCGGGGTTGGACGACTCCGGCTGGCAGCTGCTGCAGAGCGATGCGCCGTGGAGCGACCAACTGTCGCAGAACCTGACCGGCTACGGATGGTATCGGTTTCGCGTGACGGTGCCGGCGCACAGTGGCAGATACGGCATTCTGCTGCCGCCGTTTTCGACCGGATATGAGATCTTTGCCGACGGGCAGCGGATCGGATCGGAAGGCAGCTATCGCCAGACGGCGATTCCGCTGCTGCAGATGGCGCTGGTTGACTATGGGGTGTTTCCCTTGCCTGCGGCCCCGGCAGCCGGAGCCGGGCAAACGTATACGATTGCGCTGCGTGTGTGGGCGCAGCCGAATATTGCCAACTACTACTTTGCCGGGCCGGCGCATGGTGGTGGCGTGGTGGGCGAGTGGAGCCGGCTGAAGGCGATGCAGCAGCGACGCCGGGATCACGAGCTGTATCTCTACAGCGACAACTTTGCCTTCTCGCTGCTGGCCTTTGCGATTTCCATTTTTTCCATCGGGCTGTACTGGTTCCGGCGCACGGACTCCGAATATCTGTGGTTTGCACTGGTGCCGGTGATGCTGGGGCTCAATGCGCTGCTGAATATTGTCTTTGTGGTGGAGTGGCAGGCATTTCCGTTCTGGGATCTGTTTTCCAGCGCAACGGAGATTGGCTACCAGGTGGCGCTGCTGGTGTTTGTGAGCCGCATCCTGAAGACGCCGCTGAGCCGGACGCGCAAGCTGCTGATTGCCGCCGGATGCCTGTCGATTCTGACGGTGCCGCTTTACTGGACGGAGTTGGTGCCGGCCTATCTGGCGGGGTGGATCGGAATTGCGCTGGTGCTGCCGATCTCACTGTGGGTGGTGTGGAGGCTGAGCGTGGAAAGCCTGCGCGGGCGGGTGCTGGCGCGGCTGATGCTGGGGCCGGTGCTGCTGATGACCGGCCTGGCGATTCTCGATGACGTGACGCTGACGCTGGCGCAGCTCCACTGGATTGAGAATCCACAGATCTTCGAGACTCCGATTCCGATTGCCGGGTATCATCTGCATCCGACGATTCTGGCGCAGACACTGTTTCTGCTTTCGATGATGGGCTTTCTGATTGATCGCTTCACGCGGGCCAGTCGCCGGGAGGAGCAGATGGTTGCCTCCGTGGAGGCGGCGCGCCAGGTGCAGCGGCTGCTGCTGCCGGAGGCCATGCCGCAGGTGGCCGGGATGAAGCTGGAGTGCGTCTATCATCCATCGGAGCGGGTTGGCGGCGACTTCTTTCTGGTGGTGCCGACGGAGTCAGCCGGGCTGATTGTGCTGCTGGGGGATGTCTCCGGCAAGGGACTGCCGGCCTCGATGCTGGTGGCCACGCTGATTGGCGCCGCACGGGCGCAGGTGGCCATCACGACGGACCCGGTCTCGATCCTTCACGCCTTGAATACGGTTCTGATGGCGCATCGATCCGGACACTTTGCCACCTGCCTTGTGTGCCACATTGCCGCGGACGGCACGGCCACGCTGGCCAGTGCGGGACATCCTGCGCCCTACTGGAATGGCCAGGAGATGGAGATGGATGGGGCACTGCCGCTGGGCATCACGGATCGACCCGACTATGCCGACCACACCCGGAGACTGCATGCCGGCGATCGTCTGGTGGTGATCTCCGACGGCGTGCTGGAGGCGCAGGATGGGCACGGCAATCTGATGGGCTTTGAGGCTGTTGCCGGGCTGGCGCATGCCTCGGCGAAGGTGATTGCCGAGGCCGCCATCCGCATGGGCCAGACCGATGACATTACAGTGCTGGCCGTGACCATGGCGGCCGGCTGAGCGCTGCCGTTCACACTCGTTGCAGCGTGGACTCTGCTACTGGCCGAAGGCGATGTCGATGCCGGCACCCAGGGTGCGCGTGGTGGGCGACAGGACCGGGTGCACCTGATCGACGAGGCGGGCCAGCGCGTTGCGATGGCCGGCGTAGAGCGCACGATGGTGCAGCAGATAGGAGCCGGTGAGGAAGCCGATGGTCTGGCCCAGAATGACATCCGAGGGGAAATGCTGCTTGGCCAGAACGCGGGAGAGGCTGATGCCTTCGGCAAAGCCGTAGACGGCGGTCTGAACGTACCAGTGCGGATACTCGCCGGCAATGACCCGGGCCAGAGAAATGGTTGCCGTGGCGTGATCGGAGGGGAAGGACGAGTCCCACTGCCAGTGACTGGTGCCATCGGCCCAGAAGCTGCCCTGACCGTTGCCCTGCAGCGGGCGATGGCGGTTGGAGGCCATCTTGATGAGCAGCGTGACGGTGCCGGAGTCGATGACGGCTTCCGCACCCAGGCGGCCGGTCTCGGCCAGCTTGGGGTTCTTGATGGCAAGTCCGGTGAAGTAGATGGCCGCACCCTCGGCCCCGGTGGCATAGAAGGAGCCGAAGTTGGAGATATTGTCGGCCGTATTCTGACGGCTGGCATTGACGCTGAGCGCCTGCTGCGCGTCGGCGTCATAGGCGAGCGCCAGACCGAGAGCTGCACCGACGGGCAGAATCCAGCGCAGATCCTTGCGGCGCAGGCGGGCCGGGCTGGCGAAGATGCCGCGATCATCCTGGCCGAGATCGAGAATGCAGCGGCCCAGATGGGTGATGCCGCAGATCACGGTTCCCGGCGCAGGAGCCGAGTTGGCTGCGGGCGCAGCATTGGCAGCCGGGGTCTGGTCCAGAGCCGCGTCCAGCGTGGGAGCGGAAAGCCGGTCCATGGAATTGGAATACGCTGCGGAAGTGGAATACGCTGCGGACGAGGAATTGGCAGCGGCAGCCGGGGCAGGTTCCAGGGCACGCGAGATGCCGGGAAGCAAAAACAGGACCAGCGATACGCGAATCAGCAGTGCGGAGGATTTGATCATCGTACCCAGTGTAATCAATTCAATTGCTATGACATATCCTCAGCCGGCAGGAAATGATGACACTGTATTCATCTTGGGAATCAGGGTGAAACGGAGTCCATCCCATTGCGTCAAATACCAGAGTTTGTGGATGGAATTAAAGAATTCCTTCGCAATCTCTGTCTTCGATTGTCCATGGCTATGGCCCGTGGGCGACAATGCAATCACGATGCAATGTTGGCAGTGCGCAGCCAAAGCAGGGCGTCCAAAAGACAGCTACGGACAGCCGCGGCGTGCGGCGCAAAAGACCAGGCCAGACTTACAATGCGCTTGACGAGGAATTGGAACCCACAGGAGCTCATGAACACGCGAAACGGCAGTATTCCCTCCGGCAGAAGATTTTGGACGCGAGTTTTTTCCCTGGCGTGCTGTCTCGGCATCGGCATGACGGTTGGAGCACAGCCCCTCGAAGCCGAGACGCTGCATGTGAATGCGGACAGCAGCACGATCACATTTGCGCTGACGGATACGGTGCATGCGGTCAACGGCACCTTCCGGCTGAAGGCTGGGGATGTGCAGTTTGATCCGGCGCACGGTACGATGTCCGGCACGCTGACGGTGGCCGCCGACAGTGGCCACAGCGACAGCCCGGCCCGCGACCGCCGCATGATTCAGGATGAGTTGAAGGCACATCTGTTCCCGACCATCACCTTTGCTCCGGAGCAATTTACGGGAGCTTTTCAGCCGCACGGGACGAGCGTGTTGCAGGTTTCCGGACAGTTCACCCTGCTGGGCAAGAGTCATCCCATCACGGTTCCCATGAACGTGGTCGTCACGGGCGATGCGGTGACGGCGACAGGCACATTCCCCGTTCCTTATGTTGCGTGGGGTCTGAAGGATCCCAGCCTGTTGTTTTTGCGTGTCGGAAAAATTGTCACCATTACATGCAAGTTGAACGGCACGCTGACCGACGGGAAGTGAGGAATACATGCAGATTCTGGTGGTGGAAGACGACGCAGCAAACCGGGAGTTTCTGCGTCGATCGCTGGAAGAGAATGGCTATGAACCGGTGCTGGCAGGCAGTCTGCAGGAGGCCGAAGAAAAGGCGCAGAGCAGCACCTTTGACTGCGCCATTCTGGACCTGATGCTGCCGGACGGCGATGGCATTGAGTTGATCCGGCGCCTGAAGGAATCCGGTTTCACGGCGCCGATCCTGATACTGTCTGCCAAGCGGTCGGTGGACGAGCGGGTGCTGGGCCTGCAGACCGGTGGCGACGACTACCTGACCAAGCCCTATGCCGTGGCGGAGCTGATGGCGCGGCTGCGCAACCTGGTGAAGCGTGCCGAGACGGTGTCTCCCGAACAGCGGACGGTGCTGCGGGTGCAGGATCTGACGCTGGACCTGCTGCGGCGCGAGGCGCGACGCGGCGACCAGGTGCTGGATCTGACGACGCGGGAGTTTTCCCTGCTGGAGTTTCTGTGCCGGAATGCCGGCCGGATGGTGACCCGCTCGATGATTCTGGACAAGGTCTGGGGCATGCGGATTGACCCGGAGACCAATGTCGTCGATGTCCACATCTATCGTCTGCGCAACAAAATGGAGCGGCACGGCGAGGTGCCGATGCTGCGGACCGTTCGAGGCATGGGCTATGTCCTCAAAGACAAGTGAGCGAAGCGTCACGGCGGCATGGCGAATCTCAGTGGGCAGCACGCTGGTCTTTGCGCTGGGCACGACGGTTGCGTTTCTGCTGCTGCACCAGTATGTCTCCCGCGAGATTCAGCGGCGCAGCGATGCCTGGCTGACCGGCGAGGTGAGCGTGCTGAGCGATGTGGCGGAGCGGACGCCACGCGGCGCGCTGTATGACCGCATTGTGGATGAAGTGGCCGAGCTGGCAACCAAGGAGATTCCACCGGGGCACGGTGCGGTTGCCGATCCAACCCAGGCCGTCTTTTTTCTGGAGACGGATGCGAAGGGTGCAGTGAAGCTGTGGGTGGGTCCACAGAACAGCACGGTCTTTACCGAGGCCATCGTCCGGCGACACTTCCAGCCGGAATCTCCCATGGACGTGAAGATTCCCGGGCATGCCACACCTTTTCGCGTGGCACAGATTGCGGCCGATGACGGCAGCCAGATTTATCTGGGCATGTCGGAGCGCAATGACCGGCAGGTGCTGGGGCGGATGCGGCGCTACTTCCTGATCATTTTTCTGGCCATTGTGCTGCTGGGATTTGCGATTACGTTTGTGTCCTCCCGAAGGCTGCTGATGCGGGTGCAGCGGGTGACGGAGACGGCGGCAAAGATTGACCAGGACAATCTGCAGAGCCGGGTTCCGGTCATCTCCGGCAACGATGAAGTGGCACAGCTGGCGGCGACGATGAATCGCATGCTGGACCGCATCTCGCGGACCGTGGAGCAGCTGCACTCGATGAGCGATGCGCTGGCCCATGACCTGCGCAGCCCGATTACGGCGGTGCGGGGACGGCTGGAAATGGCGCTGATGGCCGAGGAGCCGAGCCGCATCCAGGAGCCGGTGGCCTTTGCGGTGGAAGAGCTGGATCGGATTGCCAATCTGCTGACCACCTCGCTGGATGTGACCGAGGCCAGAGCCGGTGCGCTGCGCATGCATCGCAGCGAATTCGACCTGCAGCAGTTGCTGCATGCCATTGCGGAGCTGTATGAGCCGAGTCTGCACGAGAAGGAGATTTCCATTCGCCTGGAATGCGACCCGTCCGTGATGGTGAAGGCGGATGCGGGACTGTTTCATCGGATGCTGGCCAACATTCTGAACAATGCGGTGCGGCATCTTCCGGCCGGCTCAAATCTGCGGATCCGGCTGCAGCGGGAGGATGACAGGATACGGCTGACCGTGGAGGATGATGGGCCGGGATTTCCGCCCGAGGTGCTGGAACATCTCTTTGAGAAGCACGTGAAGGGGAGTTCCTCCACCGGGCATGGGATCGGGCTGGCGTTCATTCATGCGGTTACCACGGCACATGGAGGGACGATTCAGGGGCGAAATCGCGCCGAGGGCGGGACGCAGCTTGTGATTGAGATTCCAGCCTGACGACGGATGGACGAAAGTCTGCATCTTAGGGAGATGGACTCAGAAGAAAAGTCCGGAATGACGCAACTGTCATCCCAGACTTCCGGCGCAACTTTTTCCGCCGGACCGTGTCCAAGGGTAGTTGGAGGTTGAAGCGATGAGAAATCGGTGGATCGCAGTCGCAATGATCGGGTTGGCAGGACTGGGTGCGACGGCGTTTGGGGAAGACATCGCGCATGTCGGCTCGGTGAACTATGTGGAAGGGACCGTGTATCTGCAGGGCAAGATGCTGAAGCCTGCGGATGTGGGCACGGTCGTTCTGGAAAAAGGGCAGATGTTGACCACCGGGCAGGGCCGCGCAGAAGTGCTGCTGACTCCGGGCGTTTTCCTGCGGCTGGACGAGAACAGCGCGATTCGGATGGTGAATCCGGAGCTGCTGCAGACGCAGGTATCGCTGGTGCAGGGCAAGGCCTCAGTGGAAGTGGATGAGATCCACAATGAAAACGATCTGGAAGTGCTGGTGAACGGGGTTCGTTCGC
>JAJZGG010000079.1 GCA_021804965.1 Acidobacteriota bacterium | reverse complement strand
CCTGCGCAACATCCTGCTGCTGCGCCAGATTCGGCGCGCGCTGGAAACCAAGAACGACCACACCGTACCCGAAGAGTTCTTTCTCGACATGCTCGACGAGCAGTTCAGCAACGACGAAAGCCTGCGCCAGGTGGAAACCGCCGTCAACTGGGGCCGCTACGCCGAGCTGTTTGACTTCGACGCCGCGCGTCGCCGCTTCATCCTGCCCGAGGAGCCGGAGGCCGAGCCTGCCGTCCCGGTTGAGGATGCGGAATGAAGCTCCAGCGCACCTTCCGTCCGCTGGCCAGCACGCTGGTCATGCGCTCCACCTGGCCGGTCTTCATTGATGCCGGCGTGGCTGCCTGCGGTCTGGCCATCTTCTTCACCATTGTGCACATGGGCGCCTACTGGATGCAGGCACCCGTGCCCATGGTGCCCATCTCGCACTCCATGCGCGCCCTGCCGGCCTATGCGGCCTACTCGGTGGTGCGTATTGCCATCGCCTATCTCATGAGCCTGGTCTTCGCCGTCAGCTACGGCTACCTGGCCGCCTATAACCCGCGCGTGGAAGCCTGGATGATTGCCGCGCTCGACATCCTGCAGTCGATCCCCGTGCTCAGCTTCCTGCCTCCGGTGGTGCTGGCCATGGTCGCGCTCATTCCCGGCCACCAGCTCGGCATCGAACTCGGTGTCATCCTGCTCATCTTCACCGGGCAGGTCTGGAATCTGGCCTTCAGCTTTTACACCTCGCTGAAGACCATTCCGCGCGAGATGGTCGAGGCGGCGCGCGTCTACCGCTATTCGGCCTGGCAGCGCTTCTGGCAGCTGGAAATGCCCTATGCCACCATCGGCCTGGTCTGGAACTCCATCGTCTCGGTCGCCGGTGGCTGGTTTGCCCTCATCGCCTGCGAAATGTTCACCATGGGCGACCGCAACTTCCAGCTTCCCGGCCTGGGCAGCTATCTGCAAACCGCTGCCAGCTCCGGAGACGTACGCGCACTGCTGGCCGGCCTCGGCACCGTGATCCTGATCGTCGTGGCCACCGACCAGTTGGTCTGGCGGCCGCTTATCGCCTGGAGCGACAAGTTCAAATTCGAGCAGGTCGAGTCCGATGATCGCGTCACCTCGCCCATCCTCGAGCTGCTGCGGCGCTCCCCGCTGCTGCAGTCGCTGCCGCATCGCATCTGGTCCGGCATCGAGGAGCCGCTCTATCGCCGCCTGGCTGCGCGTCATCGCAGCCAGCCCCTGCATGCACTGGACGAGGACAGCGGCTCCGGCTCCTCGCTGCGCCTCTGGATGCTGGGCATCGCCGTGGCCGCAGCCGTCGGCTGGGGTGCCTGGCAGGGCCTGCTGCTGTTGCGCGGCATCACCGCCGCCGAGCTGCGGCTGCTGCTGGAGGGCGCTGCCGCCACCTTCCTGCGCGTGAATGCCTCGCTGCTCATCTCCGCGCTCTGGACCATCCCGGTCGGCGTTGCCATCGGCTTCAATCCGCGGCTGGCGCGGCTGGTTCAGCCCGTCGCTCAGATCATGGCCTCCATTCCGGCCACAGCCTTCTTTCCCATCCTGCTCATCGGCCTGGTCCGGCTCGGCGGCGGACTCGGCATCGGCTCGGTCGCGCTCATGCTGCTTGGCACACAATGGTACATCCTCTTCAACGTGATTGCCGGTGCCATGTCCATCCCCTCGGACCTGCGCGAAGCCGCCTCGCTCTACAAGTTCACACGCTGGCAGCGATGGACCACCCTCATCCTGCCCGGCATCTTTCCCTACCTGATCACCGGCATGGTCACCGCCTCCGGCGGCGCCTGGAATGCCTCGGTCTTCGCCGAGTACTCGCATCTGGGCAACCAGACCCTGTCCACCATCGGCCTCGGCGCACAGATCGACATGGCCACCGATCAGGGTCGCTTCCCCATGCTGCTGCTGGCCACCATCCTCATCTCGCTGATGGTCGTCAGCATGAACCGGCTGGTCTGGCGCAGGCTCTACCACCTAGCCGAATCCCGCTTCAAGCTCGACGGCTGAGCCGCCTGCTGTCGCATATTCGGACAGCTCCCTGCCGCATCCGAGCCATTCTCAGCAAACGCTCACTCCAGCGCACCCCGCCCGGCAGACTCTCATGAAAATCCGCTCATACCGTTGGAAGCCGCTAAGGTTTCCGCCGCCTGCGCCGATATTCCTCTCAGGCGACACTTCGCCGTCGAGGATCATCCATGGTTCTTCCTGCTTTTCACTCTGATCGTTTCTCGCCCCGCCGCGCCGCCGCAGCTTTGCTCCGTTGTGCTCTTGCTGTCGCGCTGTTCTCCTGCACGCTCGCCCTCCATGCCGAGGATCGTGCCGTGAAAGACCGCGTTCCGCCAGCCTATCCGGAGATTGCCAAGCGGATGGGCATCACCGGTGTTGTGGAGGTGCAGGCCACCGTTGCACCCGATGGCAAGGTGATTGCCGTCAAAACCGTGAGCGGCAACAGCATGCTGGCCTCGGCCGCACAAACCGCCGTGCAGCACTGGCGCTTTGTGCCCGGTGACAGCCAGTCCACCGTCACCGTGCAGCTGAACTTCACGCTGAACCGCTAACCGCTCCACCCAAACCAACAGGGACAAAACAACAGGGACCTGACGCTTGGCATTTGCGTCAGGTCCCTGCTTTTGCTTTCATTCCCGCTGTTCGCTTCTTAGCCCGCGGCTCAGCCTTCCACGCCGTGGCACTTCTTGTACTTCTTGCCGGAGCCGCAGGGGCAGGGATCATTGCGTCCCACTTTGGCTCCCACCACACGCTGCTGCGCCGGTGCCGCAGCACCGCTGCCGGCCTGCCGCGCCGCCTGCAGCTCGCGTTCCTTCTTCCGCTCAAACTCCCGCTCCAGCGCATCGATCGTCGTTGCCGGTGCGCGCGTGGGGATGGGAATCTCGCGGGTCGGCGTCACGCTGGCGCTGGCCACCGGCGGCGCTGCCGGCACGTCGCGCTTCACCTCCGGCACTGCCGTCACCGGCTGCCCATCCGGGCCCACAATCTGCATCCGGAACAGATACCGCGCCGTATCCTCCTGGAAGCGCGTAATCATCGCCTCAAACATCTCGAAGGATTCCTTCTTGTAGGCCACCAGCGGATCCTGCTGCGCATAGCCGCGCAGGCCAATGCCTTCCTTCAGGTGATCCATGGCCAGCAGATGATCCTTCCACAGGCCATCCAGCACGCTCAGCATCACCATCCGCTCGTGATACCGCATCGCGTCCATGCCCAGAATGGCTTCCTTGCCCTCGTAGTGCGTCTTCAGCTGCGCGTAAATGGCCTCGCCCAGTTCATGCCGCGTGATGGCCAGCGGATCAATCCCGGCCTGATCCAGATCGAAGCCGAACTGGTCCACCAGCCGGGCCTTCATGCCGCGCACATCCCACTGCTCCGGATGCTGCTGCTCGTCGGCAAACTGGTCCAGAACCGAGCCCAGAATCGTGGTGACGTAATCCTCCAGAATCAGCTCGCGCTGCTCCATGCCCAGCAGCAGTTCGTGGCGCAGTCCATAGACGGCCTCGCGCTGCTTGTTCATCACGTCGTCGTATTCCAGCAGGTGCTTGCGCGACTCGAAGTTCTGCGCCTCCACGGCCTTCTGCGCGCCTTCAATCCGCTTGGAGATCATCTTCGACTCAATCGGCACGCCCTCTTCCATCCCCAGCCGCTCCAGCAGCGTGGAGACCCAGGCCTTGGCGAAGATGCGCATCAGATCGTCTTCCAGGGACAGGTAGAAGCGCGATGCGCCCGGGTCGCCCTGTCGGCCGGCGCGTCCGCGCAGCTGGTTGTCAATGCGCCGCGACTCGTGCCGCTCCGTGCCCAGGATGAACAGGCCGCCGGCATCGATCACGGACTTGCGCTCCTCGTCGGCATTGTTGGCATGCCCGGCAAGCACCGCGTCCCACTGCGCCTGCTCGGTTTCAAACTCCTGCCCCTGGTAGTAGAAGCGCAGGAAACCCTCCGGCGCCGTCGGATGGATCGCGCCCTCGGCCACGCTGATCGCGCGCGCCAATCCCTTCTTCACCAGCTCCTGCCGGGTCATGAACTCCGGGTTGCCGCCCAGCAGAATATCCGTACCGCGACCGGCCATGTTCGTGGCAATCGTCACCATGCCCAGTCGCCCGGCCTGCGCCACAATCTCCGCCTCGCGCTCGTGGAACTTGGCATTCAGCACCACGTGCCGCACGCCCTTGCGCTGCAGCGTCTGCGAGAGCAGTTCGCTCTTCTCAATCGACGTGGTGCCCACCAGAATCGGCTGTCCGTTCTTGTGAATCTCGGCAATGTCGTCGGCCACGGCCTTGTACTTCTCTTTTGCCGTCCGGAAGACCACATCCGAGTTGTCGGCCCGCAGCATGGGCTTGTTCGTCGGAATGACGGTGATCTCCAGCTTGTAGATGTTGTCGAACTCGGTGGCCTCGGTTTCGGCCGTGCCCGTCATGCCGGAGAGCTTGCTGTAGAGCCGGAAGTAGTTCTGGAAGGTGATCGTCGCCAGCGTCTGATCTTCCTTGCGGATGGCCACGCCTTCCTTGGCCTCCACCGACTGGTGTAGCCCATCGGACCACCGCCGACCCGGCATCAGTCGCCCGGTGAAGGTGTCCACGATGATCACTTCGCCATCCTTGACCACGTAGTCCACGTCGCGCTTGTAGAGCGCATGCGCCTTGATCGCCGTCTCCACGTAGTGCTTCAGATCCCAGTTCTCCGGGTCGGCGATGTTGCCGATGCCCAGCAGCTCCTCGATCTTCAGCCAGCCGTCATCGGTCACGCTGATCGTGCGCATCTTCTCATCGACCACATAGTCGCCGGTGAGAATCTTGACCATCTCCTCTTTTTCAATCTCCTCGCCCAGTTCCAGATGCGGGATGATCCGCTTCACACGGTCATATTTGTCCGTCGTCTGGTCCGTCGGGCCGGAGATGATCAGCGGCGTCCGCGCCTCGTCGATCAGGATCGAGTCCACCTCGTCGACAATCGCGTAGTAGTGCCCGCGCTGCACGCAGTCCTTGATGTCGAACTTCATGTTGTCGCGCAGATAATCAAAGCCGAACTCATTGTTCGTGCCATAGGTGATGTCGGCGGCATAGGCGGCCCGGCGCTGGTTGTCGTCCAGATCATGCACAATCACGCCGACGGTCAGCCCCAGGAACTCGTAGATCTTGCCCATCCACTCGGCATCGCGCTTGGCCAGATAGTCGTTGACCGTCACCACATGCACGCCATGGCCGGCCAGCGCATTCAGATAGCAGGCCAGCGTGGCCACCAGCGTCTTGCCTTCGCCGGTCCGCATCTCGGCAATCTTGCCCTGATGCAGCACCATGCCGCCAATCAGCTGCACGTCAAAGTGGCGCATGCGCAACACTCGCCAGCCGGCCTCGCGCACCACGGCAAAGGCCTCCGGCAGCAGCGCATCCAGCGCCGCCTTCTCGGCTGCCTTGCGCGCCTCGGCCTCGGTCACGCTGGCCAGTTGCGCGGCAATCCTCTCGCGAAACTCCGTCGTCCTGGCCCGCAACTGCTCATCCGTCAGGGCCTTCATCTCGGACTCAAAAGCGCCTATGCGCGCCACCACCGGCATCATGCGCTTGACGGCGCGATCATTGCTGGTACCAAATATCTTCGTTAGGAACTTGCTGAACAAGGCGTGGTTCTCCGTCTACCAGTGTAAATGGTGCGCAGTCGCCCATCGAGCAGTCCCCTGCCCGGAGCGATCAGGATTTGCAGGAAGTGATCAGGATTTGCCCGACAGGTGCGAAAATCCTCACCCCCGCCGCCGCAGCACCTCTTCGTAGACCTCGACATACTCCCGCGCCGGATGCTCCCACGAGTAGTCCCGCGCCATGCCGTTCTGCATCAGCGTCCGCCAGCCGTCGCGATCGTTGGCAAAGACCCACAGCGCGCGATCAATCGCCCACAGGAAATCCCCCGGGTGGTAGCCGGCGAATTTGAAGCCCGTGCCCGTCCGGCGGTCGGCATTCCACTCCTCCACCGTATCCTCCAGGCCGCCCGTCGCACGCACCACGGGGATGGTTCCGTACTTCATCGAGTAGATCTGGTTCAACCCGCACGGCTCATAACGCGACGGCATCAGGAAGAGATCCGCACCCGCCTCAATCTTGTGCGCAATCGCATCGTCGTATTTGGTCTGCACGGCCACCTTCTCCGGATAGCGCGCCGCAAAGCTGCGGAAGAACTGCTCGTAGAACGGCTCGCCGGTCCCCAGCGCCACCAGCGCGATCTCCCGCTGGCCCAGTTGATCGCTGATCGCCGCCAGCATGTCAAAGCCCTTCTGCGTGGCAAAACGCGAGACAATGCCGAGAACCGGCGTCGAGTCCGGAATATGCTCCAGCCCGAAGGCATGCAGCACATCGCGCCGACACTCGGCCTTGCCGCTCAGGTCCGCAGCGGAATAGTGCGCCGCCAGGTGGGCATCGCAGGACGGATCCCACTGCGCATAATCCACACCGTTCAGAATGCCGCGCAGATCCCAGTGCCTGCGACTGAAGAGCGACTCCAGCCCGGAGCCGAACTCCGGTCCTTGAATCTCGCGCGCATAGGTCGGGCTCACCGTCGTCATGTAGTCGCACATGACCACGCCGCCCTTCAGAAAATTGAAGGTGTCATTCTGCTCCACCCGATCAAAGGTGAAGATATCCCACGGCAGCAGCAGCGTCTCCGTGGTGCGCGGCGGAAACCACCCCTGATAGCCCGCATTGTGGACGGTCAGCACCACGCCCACGTTGCGCAGCACCGGATCATAGACATACAGCGTCCGCAGCAGCACCGGCAGAATCGCCGTCTGCCAGTCATGCACATGGAAGAGATCCGGCACGCCCAGCAGCTTCACCGCCTCCAGCACGGCGCGGGAAAACAATCCGAAACGCTCGGCATTGTCCACATAGTCGCCGCCGCCGCGCGGGCCATACAGCCCTTCCCGGTCAAACAGTTCCGGGCAATCCACAAAGTAGTACTGCACGCCCTCGCGCAGGCCCCCATCCACCACGCTCACAAACCGGTTGTAGTAGGGGAATGGAATCGTCAGCGAGCCGATGGCCACCGGCTGCGCCTCCGGCACCTGGCCACGCACCGACCGATACAGCGGCAGATACACCGTCACCCGATGCCCCAGCCGGACCAGCTCCGGAGGCAATGCGCCCACCACATCCGCCAGGCCGCCGGTCTTGGCAAAAGGCACACACTCTGAGGCAGCGAATACAATATGCATCGGACACGCTCCTGAAACCGATCTCCCGCTGCCCACTCCCCGAGTGCGGCAGCGCTCAAACGCCAAGTCTACTACGTTCGATGCCGCAGGCCCGGAAAGTGAAGGTATACCCTGCCACCCAAATCCAAACTCGGTCAGAACTTTCTCCGCGACCACGCTGCCATCGCCTCCATCGTCGATGCCCTGGGCCCCATCGCAAACCGCGTCGTCGTTGAGATTGGTCCGGGCCGCGGTGCCATCACCGATCTGCTGGCTGCGCGCGCCGGTCGCCTTCTTGCCATCGAGTTCGATCCGGCACTGGCTGCAGCCCTGCGCGAACGCTTCGTACAGCAGCCCCAGGTCACCATCCACTCCGCAGATGTGCTCGAGTTCGACTTTGCCGCCGCAGCCCGGCAGGCAGGCCAGCCGCTGCTGGTCGTCGGCAATCTGCCCTACTACATCACCTCGCCCATCCTGCTTCGTCTGGCCCAACAGGCTGGCGCGCTGGAGGCCGCCGTGCTCATGGTGCAGCGTGAGGTGGCCGACCGCGTGACCGCCGCGCCCGGTTCGCGCGATTACGGCCTGCTCACGGTTCTTTGCGCGCTGGAGGGGCCCACCGAACGGCTGTTCACTCTGCCGCCCGAGGCATTTTCCCCCGCGCCGGAGGTCCATTCCACCGTCTTCCGCTGGAACTTCATGCCGCGTTTTCCCGATCTATCCCGCGAATCCTTCCAGCAGACACTGAAGGCCGCCTTTGCCCAGAAGCGCAAGACCCTGGCCAACAACCTCCGCGCCGCAGGCTTTTCCGCCACACGGATTCAGGCCGCAATGCAGGCAGCCGCCATTCCCGCACAGGCCCGTGCCGAGGAGCTTCCGCTGGAAGCCTTTGCCGCGCTGCACCAGCAGCTGACCGCTCCCGTCGGCTGAGCGCTGCCTGCGCAGGGCCAGCTCCGTGGCACACAACCCGCTCCGTGGTGCACGCCGCCAGCTCAGTGATGCGCGCCGCCGCCGGCGCTCATATGCATGCCCCCACCGGACAGATGCATCCCGCCCACGTGGGTCGCGCCGGAGAATCCCGCCGACGGTCGTCCAAAGCTCGTGCTCGGCATGTGGTTATAGGTCGTTCGTGGCACGTAGCCGCCACGCCCACTGTCCAGTCCATGCCGCACTGACAGCGGCGTCCGGTCGCTCAGGTAGGTGTAGGAGCGAACATAGCTCGTCCGCGGTGCCACCGTTCGCACCGGAGACACCACCTGCCCGCCAACCACCATCGGCTGCCCCGGCTGGAAGCCCAGATACGCATTCACGCCGCTGGACGGGCGACGGTCCACCAGAATCGGCTTGACCGGCCGCAGCGGATGGCCCGTGGCCACCACCCGGTTGCCCCCCACCGGCGCCACCGGATGCCGCGGCTGCAGCGGTGCGTGATAGTCTCCCGGCGCATGGCCGATATTCGACATCCATCGCCCGCGATGTCGCCACCAAGGATGGCAGCCGCCGCGCGGATTCCAGCCCCAGCCGAAGCCGCCATAGAAGTTCCAGCTCCCGCAGTTGTACGGCGCATACCCCCAGTTGTAGCCCGAGATCCACACATACCCGGCATTCGGATAGCTGGTCCAGTAGCCGTAGCCATACGGATCCCAGTTTTCCCCGGCTCCCTGCGCATCGTACGGCGACCACACATACCCCTCGCCGGGCACGTTATACCAGTTGCCGTTCGCATTCAGATCCGCAGCACTCGATGCGGCATCCGGCGGCAACTGCTGGTCGGCCGACGTGCTGGCGGACTGCTCCGACTCCATGGCATTGTCCCGGTCCGTATTCCACTGGTCCCAGGAGTCCTGCTGGATCGAGTCCGACAGGTTATAGGCCGACGGATCGCCCGGATCCAGGCTCAGCGTCTGTCCACCGTGCGCGTCCACCGACAGGCTGCTGCCGCGCGTCACATGCACCTGCCCGGAGAAGATCGCCATCGATCCCGGCTCGCTGTCGTAGTTCACGCGCACCACGCTGAAGGCGCTCGGCACCACGCTCGTCGTGCCAAAGTCCATCCGCACGCTGCGCGAGTCCGTATTCGGCTGCAGCTCAAAATAGACCTCTCCGGCGTTGACCACCACCTCGGTCTTCGAGGCTCCCGCCGTGCCCTGCAGCCCCGTCAGCGTCACCGTGCTGTTCGGCGTCACGCGAATGATATTGCCGTCATCGGTCGTAATCTCAGCCCGGCCATCGTTGCGCGTCACCACCTGCGAGCCTTCAAAGAGCGGCAGGTTGGCATAGGCCGGGTCCGCAATCACCTGCCCGTCCACCACCACCTGCACCTGGCCATCCACGCTGGACAGCCGCGCCGCGCGCGCGTTCCCATCGTCCGGCATCGGGCTCTGCGCCTGCGCCGCCAGCGCCATCCCCGCCAGCAGCCCTGCGGCCAGCATTCCACTCGCCCGCACTCCGTTCCACTTGCTCATGCGCGTTCCCCTTTCCCCACTCCCCTGCGCCTGCACCCAGTCCCTGCACACCATCCCGGCACCCGGCCGCTGCACGGGCTTCTTCCTGCTCAGACCGGCAACCGGGCAAAAAGTTGCCGCCAGCGTCAATTTCCTGTTTGCCGCAAACACTGCTTCACGGGACGCACCAGCCATCGCAAACGCTCAGCCGAAGCTCTTACTCACCGCCGCGGGGAGCGTCCGGCCTTCTGCTGCTGCTCGGTCTCGGCCGTGTGCAAATGGCAGATGGCAATGGCCAGCGCATCGGCGGCATCGGCCGGCTCGGGAATCGCGTCCAACGCCAGCAGTCGCGCCACCATGAACTGCACCTGCTCCTTGCCCGCAAGCCCATAGCCCACCACCGCAGACTTGATGCTCAGCGGCGCATATTCGGCCACCGGCAGCCCGGCCACTCCGGCCGTCAGCAGGGCCACGCCGCGCACCTGTCCCAGCTTCAACGCGGACTTGGCATTCACCGAGTAAAAAACCTCCTCGATCGCCACCACATCCGGCTGGTGCTGCCGCATCTGCTCGCCCAGCTCCTCAAACACCTGCTTCAGCCGCAGCGCGAGCGACTTCTGCTTGGCCAGCCGCACCACGCCATAGCCGCGGCACACCAGCATCGGCGTGCGTGCCTCGGGGTCGCTTTCCACCACGCCCCAGCCGGTCAGCTCCGTCCCGCAATCGATTCCCATCACCCGCATCGCTCTGAGTGTATCCGACTCGCCGCCGGAAGCCGGATTCCGCCTGCCACCGGCTCGAACCCATCCTGCGGTCAATCGCTTTTCTACCGGCCTTTCCGCGCACCCCGGCACCATACCCTGGCACCACGCTTTGCTTTGTCAACCCACTGCACCCGTGCGTATACTCATTGCGCAAAACAGAGCCTGCTTTTTCCAGCAGCCAACCCATCCCTGACCCCTGCTAGGAGCGCACCATGTCCATATCCCGGTCCACAATCCCGTCCATGACCCGCCGCCAGTTCACCCTCGCCAGCGCTGCCGCAATGGCCACCCGCCTGGCTCCGCCGCTTCTTGCCCAGTCCTCCGGCAAACCGGTCGGATACGCCATCATCGGCCTGGGACGCATCGCCGATCACTTCATGGACGGCATCCAGCACAGCCCCAACTCCAAGGTCACCGCACTGGTCAGCGGCCATCCGGAAAAGGCTGCCCGCTACGCCGAAAAGTACGGCGTGCCCAAATCCTCCATCTACAACTACGAAAACATGGACAGCTTCCGCAACAACCCCGACGTCGATGCCGTCTACGTTGCCCTGCCCAACAGCATGCACGCCGAATACACCATCCGCTCCGCCAAGGCCGGCAAGCATGTCCTCTGCGAAAAGCCCATGTGCATCAACGTCCACGAGGCGCACGCCATGATCGACGCCTGCAACCAGGCCAACGTCAAGCTGATGATCGCCTACCGCTGTCACTACGAGCCCACCAACCTCAAGGCCGTCAGCCTCATCCGCAGCGGCGCCATCGGCAAGATCGAAACCATCCAGAGCGCCTTCGGCTTTGACATTGGAGCCACCGAATGGCGGCTGAACAAGACGCTGGCCGGCGGCGGCCCGCTCATGGATGTCGGCATCTACTGCCTGAATGCCACCCGCTACCTCACCGGCGAGGAGCCCACCGACCTGAAGGCCTTCGCCTTCAGCGATCCGGCCGACCCACGCTTCCGGCAGGTGGAGGAAAACCTCGTCTGGACCACAAAATTTCCCTCCGGAGCACTGGCCAGCTGCAACACCACCTACGGCTCCCAGATGGATGGCTACTTCCACGTCTACGGCTCAAAGGGCTGGATCGAAGCCCGCCCGTCCTACAACTACGACGGACTGCACCTGCGCGCCGCGTATCGCGACGCCTCCGGCAAATGGGTGTCCATCGACGAGCCCAACCTGCAGAAGGATCCCTACCAGTTCACCGCGCAGGCCAACCACTTCTCCCATTGCGTGCGCCACAACCAGACACCGAAAACCCCCGGCGAGGAGGGTCTGCGCGACATGGAGTACATCACGCGCCTCTACAGCTCAGCCGGCATCCAGATGCTCGCCTGAGCAACTGTACGCAAGCCTCACGCTGAAACACAGGAGGGGTGGATCGGTATCGATCCACCCCTCCTGTCATGCCTGCGCGTTGGGTCTGCCTAGAAGCTCACCTTGCGCGTCGGGAACCACGTCAGTTGAATCGTCGTCACCGTCACATTTTGCTTGCCGGGAAGATAGATCGGCGCACGATACCCTTCGTAGGTGAAATTGCCTTTCAACTCGATATCCGGCGTGATGCGCTTGACCACCTGCACCCCGAAGTCATCGAGCGTCGTCCCGCCCGGGATGAAGTCCTTGGCATTCTTCTGGCGACGCCAGTTCACCGTGACCCATTCCTTGGGATTAAAGTGCCAGGTCGACCAGGCCTCACCACCCTTGCCTTCGCGGCCCATCCAGTGGCCAAAGATCTGCCCCTGATTGGTATATCCCTGCGGCACTTCCCCCTCGTAATACATGAACTGTCCATGTAAGCTGCGTGACGTCGACTGGTCGTCCATGATTGCCTCGCCACGGATATCCAACTTGGGCAGGCGCGGTACATGAGACAGATACAGCCCCGTGGTAAAGACAGCGCGACGCGGCGCTGACACCGGTGAAACATCGTCATGCGCATCCGAATCCACTATGAACGTCAGCCAGTTGCGGACGAACGGCAGACGATAGTTGGCATCGAAGGCACCAAATCGCGCTCCCGGATCATTGCGGGAAATCTTCTCCGCATAGGACACATTCTGGAAGCTGAAGAAGCTCTTCAAAAACGAGTGGATCGTGATCGGCACATGTCCTTCGCCGCCCCAGATCGCCGTCCGCTCAAAGCCCAGCTCGAAGTTGCGCGTCGGCTTCATGCTGATCTTCTCCGCATGCACCCAGGGATCGTTGTAGAGCGTGTGTCCCTTCAGCGAGCCCACGATGAACTCGTAGCGGAATGGCCCCGTCAGCCGCGACAGTAGCGGAACCCGCAGCGGCTCGGAGCGGTTGATCTCGAACGAATACATATTCTGCGCATTGTTGGAGAAGGCATAGGCTCCACTGGCCGCCGGTCCCCACCACTGATCCTGCTTGCCGAAGGAGATGTCGTGCCCCAGCACATGCACCGACAGATACCCCTCCAGCAGA
>JAJZGG010000012.1 GCA_021804965.1 Acidobacteriota bacterium | reverse complement strand
ACCGTAGTTGACGGTGAGGCGCGGGGTCATCTTCCAGGTATCGCCGAAGTAGATGCCCAGACGCCAGTCGCCCTGGCCGCCGGCAGGATTGTTAAAGCTGGGAATCTCCGTGTTGTAGCCTTCTCCGTTGCCCAGAATCACGAGCGAGGTGGAGTAGTCCGTCGGATCGCTGGCAAAGCTGGCACCATCGACCGGGCCTGCCTGGAAGTCACCCTGGACCTGCGGAGCCAGACCGAAGAAGCTGGCAAAGCCGCCGCCCAGAATCCGGTTCAGGCTCACGCCGTACTGGAACTGGTGGTTCTTCACGTTGAAGCCGCTGTCGTAGCGGAACTGCTTGTCGGACTGGTAGGTCTGCTGCGGGGCAAGCAGGTTCGGTCCGGTATACAGCCCGTTGATATCCAGCTCCACGCCCGGTGCCAGGTTGGGAACGCCCGAGCCGGTCTGATCGCCGATCAGGTTGTGGAACTTCAAATAGCTCCAGCGCAGGCTGTGAATGAAGCGGCCCGTAACGAAATCGGCTCCGCCAGCCAGGGCATAGGTGTTGTCCTTGTTGCCGTAGCGCGAGTATCCGTATCCGTAGGTGGAATCATCCAGGTTGTTCTCGTACGATCCGCGGAAGAAGAGGTGCACACCGGCCGGAGCGTTGTAGTCAATGCGGCCCGTGTCATAGTTGTCGCGGAAGGGCGAGGTATAGCCGCCGCTCAGCGCCTGGAAGGGAGCTGCCACCTGCACGGAGTTGAAGGCATCCTGCTTCACGCGCTCCGCGTTGGCAAAGTAGAAGAGTTTGTCCTTGATGATCGGTCCACCGATGCGGCCGCCGAACTGGTTGCGCTGGAAGGGATAGTTGGTGCCGCCGGGAGCTGCCGCCGCACCGGAACGCTGGTCGCGAAACAGGCCAAAGGCCTGCCCGTGAATGGCATTCGTACCGCTGCGGGTGCTTACCGTCACGGCGCCCGAGCTGGTCAGCTCGTTCGAAATATCGAGCGAAGAGCGGGAGATCTCAAACTCCTGGATCGATCCCTGGCTCACGTTCATGGTCGTCGTTCCCACCGTCTCGTCGGAGATGTCCTGGCCATCGAGCAGAATGCGGGCCGTACGCCCGTTGACGCCGTTGATCGAGATCGACGAATACCCTGCCTTGGTCGGATCAAAGGTCTCGCCGCTCTGCAGCTGAACGCCCGGCTGCAGCTGGGCCAGATCGAGGAAGTTCCGGCCGCTGATGGGGAGCGTGTCAATCTGCTGGGTCGTCAGAACGCCACCGACCGTTGACTGGGTGGTGTTCACCACTGTCTCATCGGCGGTTACGTCCACTTCCTGGGTCGTGCTGCCCACGGCCAGCTTGATGTTGCCGTTGGAGACGTTGCCGATCTGGACCACGACGGTCTCCGTGGCCGTGGAAAATCCGGGGGCCGTCACCGACACACTGTAGTTGCCGGGATTCAGCGAACCGGCCGTCCAGTATCCGGATCCATCCGAGGTGACCTTTCGTGTCGCGCCCGTCTGGATGTTCTTGATCGTGATTGCTGCCTGCGGAATCACAGCACCCTTGCCGTCCATGATCGTTCCAGCAATGGAACCCGCTGCAGTGCTTGCCTGCGCATGGGCCACTGTCCCACGCACACCCACGGCCACGCCAAAGACCAGCGCGCCCGCCATCACCAGGCTCTGCAGTACCGTTGCGGTCCGCATCCCCTTCTTATTTGCCACTTTCGATAGACCCGCAAACTTCCGCAAGGACATACGCATCGGCATTTCTCCTAACGCTCAGGAAATAAACATCGATTCACACAAGAAACCACTGCGAAGGTCGTACCTTAGTCGGGCTCGGGGGAAAGCCGGACTTCCTGCACTGCGTCTCAGTACTGTCACGATTCTGCATCTTCATTAGCACGTTTATAACCAAAGCCTTATTTTCAGGAGAAATATTGCTATGTCTTTATAAAACAATGTGATGCGCGAATTGAGAGCGGCGAAAATCCCGACAAGACATGAACTTTGCGTCAAATTATTATGAAAATCCGTAGCAGCCCCTGCCAGCCTCCCGGTTTCCATAGTTCTTAACAAAGGATTGCCTTCTTTACGACAGACTCAATTTTCTCCGCTCACCGCCAGCTTGCCGGGGCAAAATAGGGCATGTTCCGTCACCGATCGATCCGTCTGCTTCCCGCTCTCGTCGCTGTTGTCTGTCTGCTGTCCGCCTGCAGGTCTGGGCTTGGGCTGGGGCTGGGGGCTGGGCTTGAGTCTGGGCTTGGGGTTGGGCTTGGCTTTGCGCTGGGGTCCGTCTCTGCCTCGCCCACCCCGCAGGCAGCTTCCTCCCGGGCTACCACGCTCGACTCCCAGCTCTTTGAGATCACCGTGCCGCAACTGGAGAGCCTCTACACGGCCCATGCGGTCACCGTGACCCAGGTGGTGGGCTGGTACTTTGCGCGCATCGACCGCTACAACCCCATCTATCGCGCGGTGCAGACGACGGAACGGCGCCAGGCCTTTGCCCAGGCAGCGCGCATGGACCGCCAGCTTGCCTCCGGCTCGCTGCCCTCCTGGCCGGAGCGCGGCTGGCTGTGGGGTGTTCCCATCGTCACCAAGGCCAACACCAGCATTGCCGGGCAGGTGACCACCGATGGCTGGAGCGGATACATGCTGCCGGGCCATGAGCTGGTTGCGCCGCGGGATGCCACCATCGTTGCCCGGCTTCGCGCCGCCGGTGCCGTCTTTCTGGGCATCACGAACATGCCCGACTTTGCCGCCAGTGACACGAATCGCAGCTCCGCCTTTGGCCGCACCGGCAACGCCTACGATGTGCGCTTCAGTCCCGGTGGCTCCTCCGGCGGCACGGTCACGGCGGTCACCAGCAACTACGCCGTGCTGGGCAATGGAACCGACACCGGCAACTCGATCCGCATGCCGGCAGCGACCAGCGCGGTGGTCGGCTACTTCCCCACACGCGGTCTGGTCAGCATTGCCGGCATCGCTCCGCTGGACTGGCTGCTGGACAACACCGGTCCCATTGCCCGCACCGTAACCGATGCCGCGATTGCGCTGACAGCGATGACGGGAGCCAATCCCACGCCGCAGCCGGATCCGCTCGATCCCCGCACGGCCGATGCACCCGCCAAGGCCCAGGCCGGGCCCTATACCCGCTATCTGAAGTCGGGAGCCCTGCGCGGCAAGCGCTTCGGCGTTCCCGCATTCATCCTGCAGGGCTCGGGGATTCCCTTCCAGGGCATCCCGGCGGTGGTTCCCGAAGACGTGGCCGCTGCCGAAGAGAAGGATGCGATTCTGCCCTTGCGCAACTCCACCCGCAAAGCCTTCCTGGCGGCGCTGGATGGGCTGCGCGCCGCCGGGGCCACCATCGTCTTTGACGACGATCTGCTGCCGCCATCCTTTGCCCGGATTGTGAGCCGCGCCGGAACCATGCCTTACGTTGCCGAAGGCACCAACCAGTTCCTGAGCCTCTTTGGACCGGCCCAGTACCACTCCATCGCCGAATACCAGAAGGCCACCGGCCAGTCCATTCCCGACACGGTGGTGAATCCCACCCGCCTGCGCACCACCGAACCGCCGCAACAGCAGATGCGCGTGGAAACCGATCCGGCAGCCAACGCCAACTACTCCCATCCCCGCCAGCAGGCGCTCGACCTCTACAACGCCACCCTCGACCGCTACCACCTTGATGGCTATGTCTATCCGGCCACGCAGATGCCGCCGCCCGACGAGACCATGCCGCAAAGCTACGCCCGCACCGGAGGCATCTCCGGCACCATCAGCGAAGGTCCGCACAGCGACACCAGCTGGGTCAACATTCTGGGCGTTCCGGCGATTGTTGTCCCGGGCGGCTTTTACCCCTCCGGCCTGCCGTTCGGTCTGGAGATCTCCACCCGGCGCTGGCACGACGGCGACCTGCTGGGCTGGGGCTTTGCCTACGAACAGATCACCCACCATCGCCATCCGCCGGTTCTGGTGGAGCAGGGCCTGCTGCCGAATATGCCGTAAGGAAGGCCGGATCGCGCGATCCGCTGCGGTGGCCGGCTATCGGTCGCGCAGCCGGGCCAGGTCGCGCCGATCCTTCTTGGTGGGTCGCCCGCCGCTGAGGGCGGTCATCTGCGGCTCCAGCCGCCGCTGCTCGGCCACCAGCGCACGCTGCGCCCGGCTGGTCTCGGTCTCGGCATAGAGCGTCTGTGCCACGGATGCCGGGCCTCGCATCTCGCTCATCCCCAGCACCGCAACCTCAAACTCGGCGGCTTCGGTGCGAATCCGCAGCAGGTCGCCCACCCGCACTTCCCGTGCCGGCTTCACCACCTGTCCGCCCAGTTGCACCCGTCCCAGCTCGCAGCTTCGCGCCGCCAGGGCACGCGTCTTGAAGAACCGTGCCACCCAGAGCCATTTGTCCACGCGCACGCCAGCATTCCTCCACCCCTTCGAGCTTATCTCCCCTGCCTGCGCGATACAATCGATTCCAGACGCGGAGAGGTGGCCGAGCGGTTGATGGCAGCGGTCTTGAAAACCGCCGAGCCTGAAAGGGTTCCGTGGGTTCGAATCCCACCCTCTCCGCCACAGCCTGGCTTGCGCCGCTACCGTAGACGCGGCGGCAGCGCCATCTATTCGGCCACACCGGCTGCAATCTGCGCGCAATCCATCCGCAACGTGCCTTTGTCATTGAAGACCAGTCCATAGAAGCGGAAGACCGATCCGGTACTCACCGGCTCGAGCACCGCGGTGCTGCTGTCGGCATACACCTGGACGGTGTTCGGCGCGGTCGGCACCACCGACTGGCCGGCATTGGCCGCAGCCACGATGGGAAACAGATCGTACGGCGCAAGCGTGACCGTGTAGACCGTAAAGCCACCGCTCGCGGAGACGGCCGTCACCGTTCCATTGATCGTCTGCGGCACCAGCTCCACCGCAGTGGCCGGGAATGTGTTGGTGGAAAATGCATTGGAGTACGAGATGTTGGCTGCAACCAGAAGATTCTGCCCCGGCGTGGCACTTGCTGCCTGAAAGACTGCCGGGAAGGGCAGGTTTTTCACGTTCGGGAACTGGGTTGAGATCTGCGAGGCTGCCTGCGCATATCCGACGATCTCGAAGTTGATCGCGACGGCTCCGACAGCCTGATTGGACAGTGCGGTCAGGGACGACGGAGGATATCCAAGATTCAGAACCTCTCCGTTCAGCATGTCCAGATTGGCCGTATTCGCATCCACCACCGCAACGCGCGTGGCCAGCAGGCTGCCATCCGGCTGCAGGGAGACATCCATATCCACCGGCAGTCCGGCGCTGAGCCCGGAGAGATTGCTTACGCCATCGTAGGCCGTGCTGCCATTGGTGGACACCTGCCAGACGGGCGATGGACCCCCCGATTGTTGATTCAGTCCGTTGGCAGTGAAGGTCCCGTTCGCGGCATTCACCGCGGTGATGACCCCATACATTCCGACAGACCGCCCGTTGGTGCTGTTCGTCGGCTGCGCGGCAATGTCCATCGCGGTCAGCGTAAAGGTGGGATTCAGTGGCGCCGAGGTTCCAAGGGTGCAGCCACCGGCATACTGGAAGGACTGCGAGACCTGGAGATCCAGATCGATGGCCATGGCCGTTCCCGTCACCTGGATCGGCTGCGGCAGGTTCACCGTCACAACCGGCGTCGATCCTGGAGTGATCATCCCCGAGTTCACCAGATGCAGGCCGACACATGTGGGCGCGGCACCCGCAAAGACGGCAAAGGCGGAGACATACGTATCCTGCGGAATGCTGGCCGTGACCAGCGGCTGGGGATTTCCGTTCAGGTGGATATACTCGGCGCTGATGGGCGTGGAGAAGACGGTAACGGTGGTTCCGGACTGGCTCTTGAGCATCAGGCTTTGCAGCGTCAGCGGAAGAGCCACCAGTTGATCGTTGGCCGTGCTGGACGCCATCACCACCACCGTGGTTGCGCCTGGCTGGACCATCGGGCTGGAGGAGCCGCTGCAACCTGAAAGCACGACGGCAGCGCAGAAGACGGGCAGCAACGCAAGGAGCGGGCGGGAGAAGCGGGTGGAAAAACGTCCAGGCTTGCCTGCGAAGGGGAAGTGGGTGCGCATACGGATACCTTCCTGCCGATCGTACGGGCATCCTCACGTTAGCAACAGATTCCTGATGCCGTCCAGTCCCGGGATTGCCAACATTTGATCGAAGCAAAATCCGCATTCCGACGGCTCGGAATGGCGTTCGGCGCGCGCGAATGGAGGGCGCGAATGGAGCGCATGGGTGGAGACGGCAGGATGGGGATGGCTCGAGCGGGGCACCTTGCCAGGACGCGAAAGATCGCCTCCTGGCAGGGTGCTGCCGCTACTGGCGGAGAAGTGTGGAGATCGGAGGACTACTTCTGCTGATAATCCGCACTGGCCTGCACAAAGGTGAGGCGGAGGTATTTATGCGGATTCACCGGGACGTTGTTGATGCGGACCTCGTAGTGGAGGTTGGGGCCGGTCGCGCGACCGGTGCGCCCGACATATCCCACCACCTGACCACGCGTGACCGATTGGCCCCCGAGGACGCTGATGGCGGAGAGATGTCCGTAGGTGGTCTTCACGCCATGGCCGTGATCGATGACGACCTGCCGTCCGTAGCCAGACTCCAGACCGGCCATCTCGACGATGCCGTCTCCGGTAGCCCGCACCGGCGTACCGCTGGGCGCGGAGATATCAATGCCGGTATGGAATTCGCCTTCGCCATTGAAGGGATCCACACGCTCGCCGAAGCTGGAGGTCACGCGGCCTTCCACCGGCCACATCGTGGGCACATCGGCCAGCTGGGTCCAATCCGTCAGCCCGGTCACCAGATTGGGGTCGGCACCGTTTTCCAGCGCGCGGGCAATCTTGCCGCTCATGGCCTGCGTCCGCAGGGCATAGAACTCATCGAGAGACTGCTTGACCTGCTGCTGGCTCATGCTGTCTGCCAGCGCCAGCGATGCCGGCGTGGGTGCTGCCGCTGCGCGGCCATGGGTGCCGCGGTTGGTCTTCAGCCCATAGATGGCGGAAACCTCGCCGGCAATGGCTCCCAGCGACGCCACCTGCACGTCCTTCTCATGGGCAATCTGGGCCATCTGCTGGTAGTTCTGCCGCAGCTGCTCGCGCTCCCGGCGCAGCTGGTTGAAACTCTCTGTCTTCAGCAGCATGCGGGTATAGGAACCGGCCAGCCCGACGATCGTGAATGCCCCCACCAGCGCCGCCGCCACGAAGCCGTAAAAATACTGCATCGGCACGGGAATCTTGCGGACGCGACCGTCCTCATCCCGGCTGACAAACAGAATGTACCGGCGCTTACGCAGCATCAGGAGTCCTACACACCAAAGAGATGACCTCCGGAGAACACACGAGGCTCCGCCGCAATAAAGTGGCAGACCCGGTGGCCCGGACTTGTCCCATTCTAAAGCAAGCAGCGCAGGAAAACCCCGGTTTGGGCAGGATTCCCTGCCATCGATCGGGCTGGAAAAGACCAATTTGGGCAAACCTGCCTGGAATTGCAGCGCATCTGGTGCAGGATTCCGGAACCGCCCACTCCGCCGCTGCGGTTCGGAAGGCGTTATGCTGAACCTGATGCGCTCCCCGGACAGCGTTGCCGCCGGGGCTCCGTCCACTTCCGCTGTCAGGATTGCCTCCGTGCCCACCCCGTCGCGCCCAGCCCGTAAAACCCAGCCCCGTGCACACAAAGCTGACGGTCGCGTGCCGGGCGAGCTGGAGATTCTTCGCGCCATTGCAGCGCGTGCCCGGCACCTGCCCGGCTCCCGGGTTGCGCTGGGCATTGGAGACGACTGCGCCCTGCTGGCTCCCCGCGCCGGCGAAGAACTGGCCGTGACCACCGATCTTTCCATCGAAGGCCGGCATTTTCGTCTGGACTGGCACTCGCCGGAGTCCATCGGCCATCGCACCCTGGCCCGCGGCCTCAGCGATCTGGCCGCCATGGGAGCCACGCCGGCGGCAGCCTTTCTTTCCCTGGCCCTGCCGCCGCAGCTGGTGCAGCGGCGCAGGGCGGCCAAAAGCTGGCTGGAGCGCTTCCTGGACGGCTTCTGCGCGCTCGCAGCCCAGCATCGCGTGCCGCTGGCTGGCGGCGATCTGGCGCAGGCTCCTGTCGCCCTGGCAGACATTGTGCTCACCGGAGTGGTGCCTCGCGGACGCGCGCTGCGGCGCAGCGGTGCCCGGCCCGGAGACCGGCTCTGCATTACCGGAACGCTGGGCGGCGCGGCCAGGGAGCTGGCAGAGCTGGCTGCGCATCCGCGACGATTCCGGCTGAGCCCGGATGCCGCCGCAGACAGCACAGACCATCCGCACCTGTTTCCGCAGCCGCGCCTGGCGCAGGGGCTGCTGCTGCGCCGGCTGGCCACGGCTGCGCTGGACGTCTCCGACGGACTGTCCACCGAACTGGCCCATCTCAGTGCTGCCTCCGGCGTGCGGCTGGAGGTGGAAGCGGCAGCCATTCCACGGGCCAGCGGAGCCACCCTCGAGCAGGCGCTGCACGGCGGCGAGGATTACGAGCTGCTGTGCACCGTGCCGCCCGACGTGCCGCTGCCCCGCACGCTGCGCGGCATTCCCCTCACCGTGATTGGCCGCGTAGCCGCCAGCACACGCAGCAGAGCGGAGACCGGGCACGGCAGGACTCAGGCCAAGCACAGCGGGACTCAGACCGAGCGCAGCAGGACTCAGGCCAAGCACAGCGGGCCCGATGTGGTGCTGCTGGAGCAGGAGCTGAGCAAAATGGGGCAGCAGCGTACCCGGCGCAGCCGGCTGCTGCCGCAGGGCTGGGAACACTTTCGCTGATCCGGACTTCGGCAGCGTCTCCGACAGGATTGCGGGCAGGGTCTGCAGTTGCGTATCCGGATAGGCATCCGATTGTGGCCTGAATCGCGTATGCTCAATGTGCGGCGCTGCTTTTCCACCCGCTCGAGGATTCCATGGCTGAGCAATCGGAGATTGACGAGCTTTTTCGCCAGACGCTGCACGGCGACTACGAGGACGAGGAAGAGGAAGGTGGCCCGTGGGAGGCCATCAGCAAGCTGCAGGCCATCGGCAGCCGCGAGGTGCTGGAAAAGGCCATCGTCTGGGCGCGGGACCGTCGCCCGGCGCGTCGCCAGCGCGGCATCGACATTCTGGCCCAGCTTGGACGATCCGAAGAGCATCCGCAGACCGCCTTTGCCGACGAGATTTATCCCGTGGTCACTGCCGTCCTGGCCGATGAACAGGATCTGGAAGTGATCGACTCCTGCCTGGTTGCGCTGGGGCATCTGGCCAATCCCGCCGCCATTCCACTCATCCTGCACTATCGGCGCCACAACGATCCCGATGTGCGCTTTGCCGCGGCCTTCGGCTTGAGCAGCTTTGCCAACCATCCGGATGCGATTGCGCCGCTCATCGAGCTGACGCGCGATGCCGACCCGGACATCCGCGACTGGGCCACCTTTGGCCTGGGCGTGCAGGGCAATGCCGACTCGCCGGAGATTCGCAAGGCCCTGCTGGATCGGCTGGACGACGGCAATCCTGACACGCGGGAAGAGGCCGTGGCCGGCCTGGGCAAGCGCCACGAGCTGCGCGTGCTGCCGGACCTGATCGAACTGCTGCAGCAGGACGAGGTCTCCTACGGCGTGGTGGAAGCCGCCTGCCACCTGCTGGAGATGGAGCAGGTGCGCGAGGACTGGACCGCCGAGGAGTACATACAGGCGCTCACCCAGCGCTATTCGGCCGAGCTTGACCGCTACAGCTGAAGATTTTCCGGAACGAATCCTCCCAATTTCGCGTACCATGATCAGCACTCGGGTACTTGTCTCCGTCCAGGATCTCAGTCTGCGGAGTCCTGGCGGGCGTCTTCCATCCCATCCCATTCCCGCGGTCTGCGCCCGGCATTCGGCGTGTGGGCCGTTCAGGAGAATCCTCTGTGGCCGAATCCCAGGATCCGCTTGAGCTGCGCATTCAGAATCTGACCAAAACCTACAAAAACGGCGTGAAGGCGCTCGATGGTGTCTCGCTGGTGATTCCACGCGGCCTCTACGGCCTGCTGGGGCCAAACGGCGCGGGCAAGTCCACGCTCATGCGCACCATCGCCACGCTGCAGGAGCCGGACTCCGGCACCATCCGCTTCGGCGGCATCGACGTGCTGGCGCAGAAGGAGGAGGTGCGCAAGCTGCTCGGCTATCTGCCGCAGGACTTTGGCGTCTATCCCCGCGTCAGCGCCGAGGAGATGCTGGATCATCTGGCACTGCTCAAGGGCATCACCCACGGCAAGGAGCGGCGCGAGGTGGTCCATGCCATGCTGCATCGCGTCAACCTGTGGGAGCACCGCCGCAAGGCCCTGACCGGCTTCTCCGGCGGCATGCGCCAGCGCTTCGGCATCGCGCAGGCGCTGCTGGCCGAGCCACGCCTGCTGATCGTCGATGAACCCACCGCAGGACTGGACCCCGGCGAGCGCAATCGCTTCTACAATCTGCTGGCCGAGATCGGGGAAAATGTCGTCGTCATTCTCTCCACCCACATCGTGCAGGACGTGATGGAGCTGTGCCGCAACATGGCCATCATCCATCAGGGGCGCGTGCTCTTTGCCGGCTCGCCCGATGCCGCCGTGGAGGGCCTGGCTGGGCGCGTGTGGACGCGCGGCGTGGCGCGGGATCAGGTGGAGGATTACAAGGCACGCATGCCGGTCATCTCCCACAAGCTGGTCGGCGGACAACCCCAGATTCACGTGCTGGCCGATGCGGCTCCCGAACCGGGATTCACCGCCATCCGCCCCGATCTTGAGGATGTCTTCTTCGCCCACATCGCCGGTCTCGGCGCACGGTAAACCGAGGAGTTCCCATGCTGCAGTTCTTCATCTTCGAGGTTCGCTACTGGCTGCGCTCGACCATGCTGTGGATCTTCACCGGGATCGTTGCGCTGCTCATCCTGCTGGCGCTCAGCACCGATCAGGTGACGGTGGGCGGAGCCATCGGCAACACCCTGCGCAACGCACCGTTTGTCATCCAGCAGTACTACTCCATCCTGTGGTTCATCACGCTGCTGATGACAGTGGCCTTCGTGAACTCGGCGGCATCGCGCGAGTTTGCCGTCAACATGCACCAGATCCTCTTCACCAAGCCGATCCGCAGGATGGACTTCCTGCTGGGCCGCTTTTTCGGCGCGGTCTTCGTCTCCACCATTCCCATGCTCGGCGTCAGCGTGGGCGCGCTGCTGGCACCGCTCATGCCCTGGACCGACCATGACCGCTTTGGTCCCATCGTCTGGGCCGCGCACGGCGTCAGCATCCTGCTGTTTGCGCTGCCCAATACGCTGTTCATCGCGGCGATTCTCTTTACCATTGCCATCCTTACGCGCTCCACGATTCTCTCCTTCATCGGCGGCATTCTGCTCATCGTTGCCGATGCCGTGGCCAGCTCCTTCACCTCGGACATGCAGAACGAGAGGCTGGCGGCGATGCTGGACCCCTTTGGCAATGACGCCTTCAACTACGCCACCAAATACTGGACCGTCGCGCAGCGCAACAGCCACGTGCTCAGCTTCAACGGGCTGCTGCTGTGGAATCGCCTGCTCTGGATCGCCGTCGGCCTGGCCGTCTTTGCCTTTGCCTGCTGGCGCTTCCGTTTTGAGGAGCGCGCCTCGCGCCAGTCCGGAAAGAAATCCGCTGAGAAGGAAGCGTCGGCCGTCGCCATCGGGACGCGACCGGTCTTCCATCTGCACTACGGAGCCGATGCCCGACTGAGCCAGCTCCTTGCCACCACGCGCATCGAGATGCGGCGGCTGATGAAGACCGTCACCTTCATCGTGCTCACGCTGGCTGCGCTGCTCAACTCCATCACCGCGCTCATCTTCAGCTCGCATTCTTTCTACGGGCTCACGGCCCGGCCCGTCACCTATGCCCTGATTGACATCATCAGCGGCACACTCTTCATGTTCCTCATCGCCATGATCACCTTCTTTGCCGGTGTTCTGGTCTGGGAGGAACGGGACGCCCGCGTGGACGAGGTGCAGGATGCGCTGCCCGTTCCCGAGTGGCCGGGCTTTGTGGCCAAATTCGTCGCGCTGCTGGCCGCCATCTTCTCCATCCTGGTGCTGGTTGCCTGCGTTGCCGTCATCGTGCAGGCCGCGCACCATTACACCCGCTTCCAGCTTGGCCTCTACGCCGACTCGCTGCTCTTCCACACCATGGTCAGCTTCGCCTTCTTCACCACGCTGGCCTTTCTGGTGCATGTGCTTTCGCCCAACAAGTACGTGGGCTACTTCGCCTTCATCGCCGTGCTGGTGGCCAATGCCTTCATGTGGCGGCCGCTGCATCTGGCCTCCAATATGCTTCGCTTCGGCGCGCTGCCCACGATGACCTACTCGGACTTCTTCGGCTTCCAGCCGTGGATCGTCTCGTGGCGCTGGTTTGCGCTTTACTGGGGCTTCTTCTGCCTGCTGCTGGCGGTGGTGAGCGTGCTGCTGTGGCAGCGCGGACGCGACACCCGCTGGCGCGCGCGTCTGGGCACGGCGCGGCAGCGTTTCCGCGGCATGGTGCGCATGGCAGCCGTGGTGGGCGCGGTCGGCTTTGTGCTCACCGGCTCATGGGTCTTCTACAACACCGAGGTCCTCAACCCCTTCGACAGCGAGTACCAGGCGCAGCGCCGCCAGGCCGACTACGAAAAGCACTGGAAGAAATTCCAGAACCTTCCGCAGCCGCGCATCACCGATGTCCGCTACAACGTGGCCCTTTACCCGCACTCCCGCGGCCTGGTGCTGCATGCCACCGAGCAGATACAGAACGAAACTTCCGCACCGATCCGGCAGGTCTGGTTCTCCACCGACCGCAACTTCACCTCGCACATCCATCTGCCGGGCGCGGAGCTGGCCACCAACGACCCCGAGACCGGCTTCCGCATCTACAACCTGACCACCCCCATGCAACCCGGCGAACAGCGCACCCTGCAACTGGACGTGGAGAGCCACCCGCGCGGCTTTGAGAACCAGACCACCCTTACCGGCGTGGCCCAGAACGGCAGCTTCCTCAACAACACCATCCTGCCGCAGATCGGCTATCAGGATGGCGGCGAGCTGACCGACCCCAACGTCCGCCACCGCTTCGGGCTGAAGGAAAAAGACCTGATGCCGACGCTCGAGGTCAACTGCACCGCCGACTGTCGCAACTCGTACATCTCGAACAACTCCGACTGGGTCAACGTGGACACCGTCATCAGCACCAGCCGCGACCAGACGGCCATTGCTCCCGGCTCGCTCGTCCGCTCCTGGGTGCAGGACAACCGCAACTACTACGAGTACAAGCTCGATCACTTTTCCCTGAACTTCTACTCCTTCCTTTCGGCACACTACACCGAGGCAAAGCGCACCTGGACGGCACCCAACGGCCAGCCGGTTTCGATCGAGGTCTACTACCTGCGCCAGCAGCCGTGGAACGTGCCGCGCATGCTGGACTCCGTGCAGAAGTCGCTTGCCTACTACACCACCAACTTCGGCCCCTACTACCAGCGCGAGGCGCGCATCGTCGAGTTTCCGCGCGTGGCCAGCTTTGCGCAGTCCTTCCCCGGCACCATGCCCTACTCGGAGTCGATCGGCTTCATCGCCGATATTGAAAAGCCCGACGACATCGACATGGTCTTCTATGTGGTGGCGCATGAGATGGCGCATCAGTGGTGGGCGCATCAGGTGGTGGGCGCCAACATGGAGGGCGCAACTTCGCTCTCCGAAACCCTGGCCCAGTACTCGGCGCTCATGGTCATGGAGAAGCAATACGGCCAGAACGCGATGCGCAAGTTTCTGCAGTACGAGATGGACGCCTACCTGCGCTCGCGCGGCACGGAGCGGCTGAAGGAGCGCCCGCTCATGCGCGTCGAAGCCAGCCAGGGCTACATCCACTACCGCAAAGGCTCGGTCGTCATGTACTACCTGCGCGACATGATCGGCGAGGACCACGTCAACGCGGCCCTGCGCCAGGTGATCGCCGAGTTCGGCTACCACCCTGCGCCCTATCCCACCTCCTGGGCTCTGGTCAACGCGCTCTCGGCGCAGACTCCCGCACAGTACCAGTACCTGATGCAGGATCTCTTCCAGGACATCACGCTGTTCTCCAACCGTGCGATGAGCGCGACCGCCGTCAAGCGGCCCGACGGCAAATATGACGTCACCGTCGTCGTGCAGATGCACAAGTACAAGGCCGATGCCAAAGGCAACGAAGTGGAGGTGCCGATCAACGACTGGATCGAGGTCGGAGCACTGGGCGCGCCACCCAAAGGCTTCCACTACGGCACCGTCCTTCACCGCCAGCAGGAGCACGTCGTCAGCGGTGCCAGCGGCACCACCCAGAGCTACACCTTCGTCACCGACACCCTGCCGGACAAGGCCGGAGTCGATCCGCTGCTGCTGCTCATCGACCGCATCCCGGACGACAACCTGAAGAAGGTTGACCTTGCCGCCGCGAAGTAGCGCTGCAACACCGCCACCGAAAGCCGAGAGACAGAAAGCCGACCCAGGATCCCAGCCCTCGGTCGGCTTTCCGCCCATCGCCCGCAGCGATGCACGCGTGCTCCTGCTCGGCACGCTGCCCGGCACCGCCTCGCTGGCCCGGCAGCAGTATTACGCGCAGCCCCGGAACAGCTTCTGGCCCATCCTTGCCACCCTGCTCGGCTTTGACCCGGCGCTTGCCTATGCGCAGCGCGCCGGGCAGCTCTCCGCCCACGGCATCGCGCTCTGGGATGTCTGCCGCTCCGGCGTGCGGCCCGGCAGTCTGGACAGCGCGCTGCAACGCGCCAGCATCCTTCCCAATGACTTTGCCGGCTTTCTGCCCAGCCATCCGGCCCTGCGCGTCCTCGCCTTCAACGGCCGCACGGCGGAGTCGCTCTTTCGTTCGTTCGTGGTGCCTGCGCTGCCAGCCTCACTCGCAGCCCTGCCCACGCTCACGCTGCCCTCCACCAGCCCGGCATACGCGTCGATGCGCTTTGCGGAAAAGCTGGACCGCTGGCGTGTGCTGCTCGACTGGCTGGCTTGACTGCCCGACTGGCCGGACCGGCCAGGAGGACCGGCCAGGATGACCGGCTGCGTGGACGCATTCCCAGGCAGCTCTTACCGCGACTCCGGCAGCACGTCGGCAAAGACAAAGCCATCGCGCTCGACGATCTCTCCGCCGGTGATGGCAATGGGCGCGGAAAACGCCGGCGAGGCATAGACAAAGCTGTGAAACTCACCATTCTCCCCGCAGGGATCGACCTCGGCAGGCAGCTCCGCCAGCAGCGCCCGGTCCAGATCACGCCCGGCAAACTCCCGCGCCAGCTTGCGCGGATCGACGCAGGTCAGCCGCGCCTTCACCCCGGCGTCGATCATCTGCTCGGCCAGCTCCCGCGTCGGCAGATCCCACAGCGGAAAGATCGGCTCCAGCCCGGTGCCGGCCAGCTGCCGCTCGCGATATTCCCGCACATCCAGCAGGTATAGGTCGCCAAAGGCCACCTGCTCCACGCCCGCATCGAGCGCCCTTCGGCAGGCCTCGGCCATCTGCGCCTCGTACTGCTCGTTCGAGCACGGCCACGGCAGCTCAACCTCCCAAAGCGGCAGCCCGGCACGCTCCGCCTGCATCCGCACCAGCGCGCGCCGCACCGCATGCATCGCCACGCGATCCATCGCGTGGTTGAAGGTGGTCAGCAGCGCCACCAGCTCCACATCCTCGCGCTGTCGCAGCCCATGCAGCGCCCAGGCGCTGTCCTTGCCGCTGCTCCAGCTCAGCAGCACCCGTTTCCTCATGCGCACAGCCATCGCCAGTGCCTGCCTTCCGTCTGCCCGGCCACCACCACGCCGTGCAGCATCTCGGCCAGAATCTCCGCCGTCTCCACCACCGTCATCCCGGAGCGGTTGAAGTAGCGATTGCCGTCGGCAATGGCCACGCGGCCCCGCTGCACGGCACGCAGCCCGTTCCAGCCCGGACGCGCCGTCAGCAGCGGCAGTTCCTGCGCCGCGCGCGCCAGGTCATAACCGCACGGAGCCACCACCAGCACCTCCGGATCGGCCTCCAGCACCTGCTCCCAGGGAATCGCCTGCGAGTGCTCGCCCTTGCGCCCCAGCAGCAGTTGGCCGTTGGCCGCCTCCACCAGCTCCGGACCCCAGTTGCCCATGGCAAAGATGGGATCGGCCCACTCCAGCACCACCACCGTCGGGGCTGTGCGTTCGGCGCAGCGCTCCCGCACCCGCTGCAGCCGAGCCTGCTCTGCGGCCACCAGCGCCTGCCCGCGCTCCGGCACCCCCAACGCCGCAGCCACCCGCTCCATGCCCAGAAAAATCCCCTCCAGCGTGCCGGCCGTCAGCGCCATCACCTGCGCGCCCGGCGTCGCGCATCCGGCCCGTGAAAGATCGCCCGGCGTCACCGCGCAGACCTCGCAGTGCTCCTGCGCAAACAGAATCTCCGCACCCAGCGCCTCGATCTCCGCCGCATCCAGCCGATAGAGCGGCTCGCCGGCCTCCACGCGCCGCCGCACCTCGCGGTCAATCTCCGCGCTGGTGCCGCTCACGTCGAAGGTCGGCGCGCTCACCGTCGGCAACTGCCGCACCCACTCCGGCCAGTCGCACTCATGGGAACGCGCCACCAGGCATTCGCCCATCCCCAGCGCGCAGACGATCTCGGTCGCGCTGGCCAGCAGGCTCACCACACGCGGAGTGTGCCCCTCGGCTGGCGCGTATGCTGGATTCAGAGGTACTTCGGAGAGTTCTGGCATGAGCATCCTTGACGAAAAACGTGATGAACTGGAGCGCTACACCTTCATGATGGGCGCAGATCGTGGCCAACTGGCCGTTGCACTCGATCTGCTGACCGACGCACTGATTCTAACCGGCCAGCACGGCGTCTACTGCGTCTCCAACCGCAATCCCGCCGCGCCGCGACTGGATTTGCAGGCCATTCTGGAAGGCATCAACGGCGCCAAATCCCTGATCCAATCCGTGATGACCTCGATGGCATCCCATTCGGCAGGCACGCCGCCCATGCAGCCCAACCAGAGCGGGGACTGAAGGCCGTCGCCCACGCCTGCCGGGCAGGAAAAATGGACAGCGCCGAATCTCTCCGGCCTGTCCATTTTTTGTTCCCTTTGCGATAGACGCCGCCAGGCAGCCTTGCTTCCTTCTCCTGACCCTGCACCTGGCCCTGCGTCCGGCGTTACTTCACCACGGTGACCGGTGCGGACAGATCCAGATCGGCCCACACAATATGCAGCTCGGTCATCGCGCCGTGGGTATGCGTGAATTCGATCTTCATCTTCTCCACCGGAGCGGCATTTTTGGCCACCTTCAGCTCCACACGTCCCAGGTCCTGATCCGCGTGATAGACCGTGCCCCACTGCCCGGTCTGCTTGTTCACAATCAGCTTCCACGCATCGGCTCCGGGCATCGAGTAGAGCGTATACGTTCCGGCCGGAACCATCAGCGAGCCAATCTTCAGGTTGGCCGTCGTCTTCAGCGTGGTGGCCGCATTGGCACCCGTCCGCCAGACCTGGCCATAGGGCACCAGACCGCCAAAGATCTTCCGCTTACGCACGGATGGCGCGCTGTAGTCGATCGTGATCGAGGCACCAGCCACCATCACCGAAGCCTTGGCCGGCGGGCTCAGCGGTGCAGCGTTGGCCTTGCCATGGGTCTGCGCTGCGCCCATGCCGCCCATCTGCTGTGCCAGGGCCGGAGCCACGGCCAGCCCGGTCATCATCGCGGCCACCGCCGCCGTTCGCATCCATTTCTTCATTTCCATCTCTCCTCTGGAATCCGTTCGTTCGGGTGGATCGCATTTCGAGTACTTGGATTTTCCCGTTGCTTTCCGACACCATCATATCCGCCCATGGCGCAACTCATAGTATCCTGATTGCAGGGCACCCGTAGCTCAGTTGGATAGAGCGAACGCCTCCGAAGCGTTAGGTCGCACGTTCGAATCGTGCCGGGTGCACCACTCCTGCTCGCCGCTCCGGCCCTGCACTTGGAATCCGCCCCATCTTTCCAGCTTGCGTCGGATGAAAACTGAAGGCTCATCATGCATTTTTCTTTGGAACAGATCCTCTGGGCGCTGGTGCTGGCTGCTCACCTTGTGCTGCTGGTCGTCCTGCTGGGTCGCGAACGCACGCAGCGTTTCTCCTGGTTCACGGCGCTCACCATGCTCTCCACGCTGCGCCTGCTGGCCGACCACCTGCTGCAGGGGAAACTGTCCACCTACGCCTTCTACTGGCAAAGTTATGCACTGCTGGTAGCCGGCTCCCTGTTTCTCTTCGGCGTGCTCATCGAGCTGGCACGCCTCACCTTCGGCCGCGGTTGCCGTCGCGGCAAGCCGCTGTCTCCGCTGGCCTGGCAGGGATGGACCTTTCTTGTCCTGGCCATAGCCATCACGGCACTGGTGCTCTGGGGTCCATGGCCCGACCTGAAGGCGATGCAGGCCAACCGGCAGGCCTATCCCCTGCTGCTCACCGTGGTTGTGGCCCTCAAATCCGAGCTTTTCGTCAACATGCTCGCCATTCTTACCGGCCTGCTGATGATGCTCTTCGGCAGCCGCTTCGGCAACGGATTCCGCAGCCATCCGGTACAGATTGTGATCGGGCTTTCGACCGCAGCCGTCGCTCGGCTGACCGTCGAAGGCATCACCGATACCATCAAGGTCACGCACAAGATCACCAGCCGCGCCGACTACGACCGCATCCTGCACGTGTTCACCCGGCTGGACAATGCGCGTCTGGTGGTCTGGCTGCTGGCCATTCTCTGGTGGATCTACGCCCTGTGGCAGAATGAACCGGGACAGGACGAGCCGGGGCAGAATGCATCTGGGCAGTCCGGCAACTCCCCAAATCCTCTCCCGCTGGCCACCCTTCCCAGCGCATCCGCGCAGCCGGAAGAGTAAGACCGAAGCCCCACAGCGAAGCAAAAATTCTAAAAAAACCTGTTGACAGCTATTACTCTATAACGTAGAGTACTCTCTATCGAGCCAAGCGCTCGCAAGGAGGCACACCATGTCCACCCCAAACCATCTCAACGAAGTCAATGACCGGCTTCGTCTGATCGAGTCCATGATCTGCGAAGGGCGGCGCAAGACCTGCCGATACGGCTGGAATTTTCTTCTCTGGGGCATTGCCTACTACGTGGCCATCGGCTGGTCCAACCTGAACCACAGCAGCCTGGCCTGGCCGGTGACGATGGTGACGGCCGCGATCCTGTCCGTCTTCTTCGGCATTCGCTCCAGCGGGCAGGACCCGGCGACTGCCACCGGCCGTTTTCTGGGTGCGCTTTGGACCTCCGGCGGCATCGCTTTGTTTGTCTACGCCTTCGGCATGGCCTACAGCGGACACGCCAGCACGCAAACGCTGATTCCGGGGGTGGAAATCCTCCTCGGATTGGTCAATCTTGCCTCCGGGATGGTCCTGCGCTGGCGCCTGCAGCAGCTTTGCGGCGCGCTTTGGACTGTCGCTGCTGCGGCCAGCTTCTTTGTCTCGGAGCAGACCGTTTCCTGGCTGTTTCTGGCGGCCATCTTCTTCTGCAACATTGTCTTCGGGATCGTGATCACCCTGTCGGAGATGCGCAGCTCACGGTCTCTGTCCCCCACAGGATCGGCCCATGCCTGACCCCGTGGAAGCTGCAGTGGAAACCGCTGCCGAAACCCTGCCCGAGCTCGACCCGATGCTGCACAGCAAGCTGCGACTGGCCATCGTCAGCCTGCTGGTCAGCGTCGAGCAGGCCGAGTTCACCTGGCTTCGCACCAAGACCGGGGCGACGGACGGAAATCTGGGCGCGCAGCTGCTCAAGCTCGAGGAGGCCGGCTACGTTGCAGTCGAGAAGCGCTTCGTTGCCCGCAAGCCGCAATCCCTCTACCGGCTCACGCCCGGCGGACGCCAGGCACTGACGCAATACGTGCAATCGCTGCGCCAGCTGCTGGGTCCGGCGCTCTGAAAACCGGCGCAGGGCTAGCTACAGGTGGCAGCTGGCCAGCCCGCGCTTCTCCAGATAGCGCTGGTGATATTCCTCGGCACGCCAGAAGGTTTGCGCCGGCTCCACGCGGGTCACAATCCGCTTCGGCGCAAATCGTCCTTCGGCCGTGAGTGCTGCAATCTTCGCCTCGGCCTGCGCCTTCTGCGCGTCGGAGTGGTAGAAGATGGCCGATCGATATTGCGTGCCCCAGTCCGGTCCCTGGCGATTGAGCTGCGTCGGATCATGCAGCCGGAAGAAGGCATCCAGCAGATCCTCGTAGCCGACCTGGGAGGGATCAAACTCCACTTCCACCACCTCGGCATGGCCGGTGCGATCCGTGCAGACGTCCTTGTAGCTGGGCTGGTCCATCGTGCCACCTTCGTAGCCGACAGCCGTCGCCGTTACGCCGGGAATCTGCGCAAATGCGACCTCTACCCCCCAGAAACATCCTGCACCAAAGGTTGCCTTTTCCATCGCCGCCTCCTGCTGCTTCCAGCATATCGCCTGACTCGGTTCCCGGCTCGGTTCCTACCCTGATCCTGCCCTGATCCTGCTTCCGGGATGGCCGCGCAGCTACTGCGCAATGGCAATCACGGTGATCGACTGCGCCGGAAAGGTCATGGTCGCCGTCCCCACCGGGCTGCCGCCGCCGCTCACGGTGAAGGTTGCTGCCGGCTGCGCCACAATCGCGCCCAGATTGGCATTGCTGTAGTTCCAGACATTGGCCGTAACGGTGGCTCCACTGGCTGCGGCCAGGCCGGTCACCGCCAGCGTGGAGGTCAGCTCGCCATAGCTCTTGTTCAGCACCACCAGCGTCACCACGTTGTCTGCCGTGCGCAGCGCACCATAGATGGCCAGCCGCCCCTGATCGGCGCTGGTTGACGTCAGCGAGAGATTGCCGAACTCCGCGCCGGCGCCATCGTAGTTGCGATAGACCTCGAAGGCCATCAGGCCCGGCATCTGGGTGGATGGGTCGGGCGCACCCCACAGCGTGGCCAGGTCCAGACCCTCCCGGCCAAAGATGCCCAGAATGTCTGCCTGCGCCAGCGCCCCGTTGATCGACTCCTGCCCGCCCCAGTTGTATTCGCTGATGGCCAGCTTCGTTCCCGGATAATCCGCAGCCACCCAGGCATGCATGCGGGGAATGATCTCCGGCGCGGTCAGCGGCGTCGTGCAACTGGCCGTATAGTTGGCATCGCTGCTGTAGTTGGGCTGCGGCAGATTGGGATCCGTGTACGCTGGATCCCAGAAGACGCGGGTCGAGTTCAGCCTCGCCTGCTGCTGCGTTGTATTGCCTGCAGGCTGAAAGGCTAGGTTGTCGGCGGCAAAGTAGGTATGCAGATCCAGATAGTCCAGCAGCCGAATCTGGTGCTGCGTCTCATAGGCGGCAAACTGCTGCAGATAGTAGTCCAGGAAGGCCACGCCGCCATGGGCCTCCCGATCCACCGGATTGCTCCACGGCTCAAAGCAGGGCGGGGAGTTCCAGCCCGACTCCACATCCTTCTTCGAGTAGAAATAATCCCACCAGTAATCCATCACCGGCCCGCTGACTGAGGCTGTTGGATCGGCCGCCTTGACCGCTGCGGCCACCGCCAGACCGTTGTTCGTCACCTCGTCATAGGTGAACGGGCTGGGATGCACATCGCGATGCACAGCATCCCACCAGCTTGGCTCATTGTCCAGGTCATAGACAGCCACGCCGCCCTGCGCCGCCGTTCCAAACCTGCTCACCAGATAGGCCACCCACTGCCCGGCCCAGGAGGCCTGCACCGCCTGGCTGGTTGCGCTGGCGGTCGCCCCGGTCACATCGCAGCCCGAGGCATTCGTGCATCCGTCCACGCCCTGCGGATAGACGCCATTGCCGCAGCCCCGCCCCGGATCCACCTTTTGCTGATTGGGAAAACTGGCCGCCGGATAACTGCAGGAGGTGCCATCGCGCGCCACCCAGACCATCACCGGGACCGTGCCCAGCGTCAAGGCTCCCATCGCCTTGTCTCCCGTCACCTGGGTGTTGAAGGCTCCCGTTGCCTGGGAGCCCGTGCCGGAGACCTGATTTTCGAAGTACCAGTCGCTGGCCGAGTTGGTCACGTCCAGCTGATAGTTGTAGCGCGACGTTGCATCGCCGCCCCAGCGGTCCACCGTGATGCGCGCCGCCTTGGCCGCACTGGAATTCAGCTGGAAGAAATTCATTCCATAGATCAGCGGACTGATGGCATGGGCCGGATTGCTTGTGTCCACCGCCAGCGCCGGGCCTGTCGATGCTGCCGGGGTGTTCAACGTAAGAACCGCGCTGCCGCTCACCGTCGGGTCCTGCACGCTGGTGGCCGTCACCGTCACCGTCGCCGGTGCCGGATAGGGCGTGGTGTAGAGGCCGTTGGCATCGATGGTGCCCGGACTCAGCCCGCTGCCGGCACTGCCCGCAGGCAGGCTCACCGCCCAGGTCACGGCCGTGGAATAGCTGCCGCTGCCCGTCACCGTAGCCGCCAGTTGCTGCGCCGAGCCCACCGTAATCGTGGCCGCAGAGACCGAGACAGCCGTGATCACGGGCACGGCATAGTTTGCCGTCACGGTCGCATTGCCGTGCACCACGACCGTGCATCGCGTGCCCTGCGCCGACGCACATCCCGACCACGAGGAGAAGTGGTTGCTTCCTGCCGTTGGAGATGCCGTCAGCGTCACCGTGGTTCCGGTCGGATAGCTCATCGCGAGCCCGGAGCTGCTGGTGGTCCCACTCGTCTGCCCCTGCGTGTCCGATGGGCTGGCCGTGATGCCGGCTCCGCTGGCCGGATTGACGGAGTCAATCGTGAGCACGGACGTGCCGGCCGTGGAACCGGAGCCACCCGAGCCTCCGCCACAGGCACTGATTCCCAGCGCCGCGGCCAGCAGCAATGCCTTGGCCGCCCGGCTCGCTGGTGGAAGCACCCCGCAGTTCGTTCTTTGCTTCTGGCTCATGCCTGCTGCGCTTTCGCTCCGTGTCGGCTGGTTGCAGAGAATTCACAGCATTCTCGCGCATCCGCGGACCCGGTTGCAATCCTCTGCGGCAGGTTGGCAGGCCTTCAGTCCAGCGGCGTGATCTGCGCCAGCGGTTCGCAGCCGCAGGACTGGCGCAGGATCAGCTCGGTGGGCAGCACAATCCGCGCCGACATCTGCTGGTTTCCCGATCCCGAGCGCAGACTGTCGATCAGCATTCGCGTGGCCTGGCGCCCCAGCTCGGCCGCCGGCTGGCGCACCGCCGTCAGCGGAACCGCCAGCAGAGAGGCCAGCTCAAAATCATCAAAGCCCACCATGGCCACCTGCTCGGGAATGCGAATCTTTTCGCGCTTCAGCGCACTCAGCACCGCAACGGAAGTCACGTTGTTCAGGGAAAAGATTGCCGTCGGCGGCTTCACCGCGCGCAGCGCAGCCACCACTCGCGGCCCCACCGGAACTCCGCGCTTGACCAGCAGGTACTGCGGCTGCAGACCGGCCGTCTGCATTGCCTTGCGGTAGCCATCCATGCGCTGGCCAATCGAGTTGTACTCCCGATCGTAGCCGACACAAAGGATTCGCCGATGACCATGATCAATCAGATGGTTGGTGGCGCGGAAGGATCCCTCCAGGTTCTCCACCATCACCTCTCCGGCATCGATACCGGCAATCGTGCGATCCATCATCACCACCGGCATGCCGCTGCGGCGCAGCTCCTTCAGCTGCTCCATCGAGTTCTCGCTGGAGGGCACGATCAGGATGCCGGCAATATTCCGCGAGCGCATCTGCGAGAGCTCCTCGGCCTCGACGCTGTGGCTGGCCTCGCAGGCAAAGAGCATCGTCATGTATCCCTGCTCGGCTGCCACCTGCTGCACGGCATGCGCACACTGCGAAAAGAACGGATCGCTGAGGCTGGGAACAATCAGCCCGAGGGTGCGCGAGGTGCGTCCCTTCAGCGTGCGGGCCGCTTCATTTGGCTGATAATTCAGCCGCGCAATGGCCTCCTCCACACGACGCACCATGGCTTCGCTGACGTGCTTCTTTCCGTTGATCACACGCGAGACCGTCATGGTGCCCACGCCACAGGCGCGGGCCACATCGGCAATCGTGACAACGGAGCGGGATCGCATTGACATTCCCAATCATCCTAACCTGCCATTCCACCGCCTGACACGAACAGGCGCGCAACAAATGCAGAACGGCGACCGGAGTATCCGGTGATTTCTGAGAACGATATCACAGTCCTGCATCCGCAAGACAGAAGCGCAGGTCCGCCTGCAGCAATCCAAGCCCCGGTCACCGACCCGTAAATCCAACTTATCCTATTGAATGGAAAAGGATTGACCGATGATTTCCCGCGCCGGCGGCAATGCGCCTGCTTCCGCCAAAAGAAAATCATTGACAGCCCACAAAAGCCTCGGATATACATTACCGGACTGATAACGATATCAGATCGCTCGCGCGTACGTTGCAATTTTGCCGCAAAGGCTCATCCGCCCTGGCAGGCAGAACTCCACCGTACCGCCTTCGGAGGCCCCATGAAACGATTCCTGCTTGTCTTTTCCTTCCTTTGCCTGGCGCTGTCCGCGCTGGCGCAAAGCCCCACCGGCACCATCCGCGGCACCGTGCTTGACACCTCCGGCGCTGCCATTGCCGGCGCCACCATCACCATTACCAACGTGCCCACCAGCGAGGTCCGCACCACTGTCTCGGACAATCAGGGAAGATATATCTTCAACTTTGTCCAGCCCTCGGAGTACAAGGCTGTCGCCTCGGCGCCCGGCTTTCAGTCCGTGCAGCAGGACAACATCGTCATCCGCATCTCGGTCAGCACGCCGGTAGACTTCCGCATGCCTGTCAGCACCGTCACCCAGCAGGTGCGCGTGGACAGCACCACGCCTCCGCTGGAGCTGGATTCCTCCAGTCTGAACACGGTCATCCCGGGGCGCACCATTCTGGATCTGCCGCTGAACGGTCGCAATCCCACCTCGCTGGAGGTGCTGGTTCCCGGCGTGAACACGACCGGCAACGCCTCCACCCCGCACATTGCCGGATCGCGCAACGCCAACAATGAAGAGCAGATCGACGGCATGACCAACATCCTGCCGGAAAACAATGTCGGCAACAACTCCACCGCCTACACGCCGATCGTCGACTCCGTGCAGGAGTTCAACGTGCAGACCAGCGTGCTGCCTGCCCAGTATGGACGATTCTCCGGCGGCGTCATCAGCCTCGTCACCCGCTCCGGCACCAATGACTTCCACGGCAGTCTCTTCGACTTCACCCAGACCAATGCCCTCTACGCCAGGCCCTACTTTTCCTCCGGCCCGGTGCCCAGCTCCCATCTTTACCAGTACGGCGGAGTAATTGGCGGCCCCATCTGGATTCCGCATCTCTACGATGGACACAACCGGAGCTTCTTCTTCTTTGCCTTTGAGGACTCGAAGAACTCCGTTGCCCAGACCGAGCTGGACTCAGTGCCCACCGTGGCCGAGCGCACCGGCGACTTTTCCGGGTTGAGCACGGTGATCTACAACCCCTACACGGCGACGCAGCAGCCCGACGGCAGCTACGTCCGTCAGCCCTTCCCCGGCAACAAGATTCCCTCGAACCTGATCAGCCAGGTCGCCGCCGCCGCAATCCAGTACTATCCCCTGCCGAACACCGGTCCGGCCGGTGCGCAGTTCAACAACTACACCGCCAACGGCACCTCGGTGAACAACTACTACCACTTCGATCTGCGCCTCGATCACGACTTCGGCACGCGCGACCACAGCTTTGTGCGTTTCTCCCACATCAACAACCCGAATATTCCCTTCAGCGATTACAACAGCGCCGCATCGCAGGGCTATGGTGGTCCCTCCAACTCGACCGCCTACAGCGCCTCCATTGACAACTCCATCACGCTGTCGCCTTCGCTGATTCTCGATCTGCGCGGCGGCTTCAGTCGCTCGACCTATGTTCGCTCCACCTTTGGACAGCCGTTCAATCTGGCAAGCTTGAAGTTTCCCAACTCCTATCTGACCGTGGCCAGCCGCGAACCCAACGTCTTCCCGCAGTTCCAGGTGAATCAGGGCTACTCCGGTGTCGGTTCCGGCGGCTATGTGCCGTTGCAGGAGGATCCCTCGGCTGCCGATATCGATCCCAGCATCGTCAAGGTCTACAAGGGAAACTCGATCACCATCGGTGCCGAGTGGCGCAAGCTGTTCCTCAACTTCTACCAGTACGGCTATCCTTCGGGGCAGTTCGGCGGCATCGGGCAGGACTGGACCGAGAAGACCGTCAACAACTTCGACGGCTCCGGCGACTCCTTTGCCACCATGCTGCTGGGCCTGGCCGACTACGGCCAGATCACGCATGACATTTCCCTGGCCACCTCCAGCGTCTATGCCGCCGGCTACATTCAGGATGACTATCAGGCAGCTCCCAACCTGACCTTCAACCTCGGCCTGCGCTGGGATGTGGACATTCCCCGCACCGAGCGCCACAATCGCCTCGACTATTGGGACTCCAGTCTGCCCTCCCCCATCGCAGCCCAGATTCCCTCCAGCGCCTGTCTGCACTGCGGAGACATGGTAGGCCAGATGGTCTTCGTCGGCACGCCGGAAAGCAAGTATGGCCGTCATCAGGGGCCAACGCAATGGAAGAACTTTGCTCCGCGCGTGGGCTTTGCCTGGAGCGCCGACAGCAAGACGGTCGTGCGCGGCGGCTATGGCATCATCTTCCAGCCCTCGGAGATGCAGGCTGCCGGCACCACCGGTGGCGCCGGTACCGACGGCTTCACCAGTCAGACCGGCTTCAACTTTACGCTGAACAATCAGCAGTCCGTGGCCACCACCTTTGACAATCCCGCGCCGGGCGGCTTCAACCTGCCGCAGGGCGTTGCCGGCGGCCCATCCACCTTCCTCGGACTGGGCATTGCCGACACGTTCTTTGACTCCTATCGCACCCCCTACTCGATTGAAGGCAACCTGAACATCCAGCGCTCGATCACGCCGAGCACCGTGGTTGAGGTCGGCTACATCTACAATGCCGGCCACTTCCTGATCAACGGCGATCCGGGCGTGCCGTTCTCGCAGGTGGATCCCTCGTATCTCTCGCTGGGCAACAAGCTGCTGGCCAGCACCGCCAACCCGTTCTACGGCATCATCAACACGCCCGGCTCTCCGTTCACCTCGCAGACCGTCCCCTATGACTACCTGCTACGCCCCTACCCGCAGTACAACGGGGTTTCCAGCTATCGCAAAGCCGATTCCGGCTCCCACTACAACGCCTTCACCGCCAAGGTGGACAAGCGCTACAGCAATGGATTTTCGCTGCTGATCGCCTTCACCGCGTCCAAGCTGATGGACAACGCCTCCAGCGTGGTCAGCTATCTGGGACCCACCAGCCAGACCTACGCCAACCAGTACAACCCGAAGGCGGAGTTTGGACTGTCCTCGCAGGACATCTCGCGCACCTTTGTCGCCGGCTACGTCTATGACCTGCCGTTTGGCCGCGGCAAAGCCTTCCTGAACCACAGCAGCGCGCTGGTGAGTGCACTGGTGGGCGGATGGCAAACCAACGGCATCGTGCAGTGGGATACGGGAACACCGGTGGTGCTGGGAGCGGTGAACAACGAGACCGGGCTGCTCGGCTTTGGACAGCGCCCGACGGAGGCACCGGGCGACCCGAATATCTCCAACCCCAACCGCCAGAAGTGGTTCAACACCGGACTGTTTTCGCAGCCTGCACCGTTCACGATCGGCAACGCGCCCCGCGTGCTGCCCAACGTGCGCGTGCCCGGCTATGTGAATGCGGATCTGTCGGCGTTCAAGAACAACTTCTTCGGCCCCAATGAACGCTTCAATGTCCAGCTTCGCCTGGAGGCCTTCAATGCCTTCAACCACCCCATCTTCAACGGCCCGGATGCCGGCGTGAATGATGGAACCTTCGGCCAGATCAACTCGCAATCCAACAGCGGCCGCGAGGTGCAGCTGGCTGCCAAATTTATCTTCTGACCTTCCAGAAGGCTCATCGCCGGGTGGAGCTCCGCTCCATCCGGCATTTTTTGCGCCTAGCTCAGGCATGCATCTGGCGCAGCGCCTTGTCCAGCGCCATCTTCTGCTGGGTCAGCGTGGCCACCTCGGCCCAGTCGCCGCGCAGCTCGGCGGCACGAATCGCACCGCGCATCTCGCGCTGCCGATGCTCCAGATACGCGACCTCCAGCCCATGCAGGGCATCCTCGACGGCTGCAGCCTCGGGAATCTCGCCCTCCTGCAGCAGCGCCTGAGCCAGCAGTCCGCGCTGGACAGTATCCTCCACCACCTGCATCGCGTCCATGCCGGGTGCAGCAGCCAGGGACTGCAGGGCAGGGAAGCTGCCCAACCCCTGGAACCACTCCGGATGCGCCGCCACGGCACTGGCAGCCACCTGCCAGCAATCCCCCTGCGAGGCCAGTGCGCGAATCAGCACCCGCTCCACCTCGGTGATGCCGGAGCTGCGCGTCTCCACCCGCTCCCTGCGCTGCAGTGCCGCCTGGCGCAGCTCCTCGCGCAGCACTGCGGAGTCAATGCCCAGCTTCTGCGCTGCATCCAGTGCAAACTGGTCGCGCTCCAGCTTGTGCCGCATGCGCCGGATATGCGGCAGCAGGAAGTTCATCGCCTTGATCTTCTGCTCCGCGCTGGCGCCGGGAAACTGCTGCCGCGCCCGCTCGATCAGGTAATCGCTCTGTCGCCGTGCGCCGCGAATGGCTGCGGCATAGGCCTCCACGCCTCGCTCACGGATAAACCGGTCCGGATCAAGTCCGCCATCGAGGGTCACGATCTTGATGGCAAAGCCTTCCTCGGTCAGCAGTGCAATGGACTTCTCCGCCGCATTGGCTCCGGCCGCATCCGGGTCAAAGTTGACCACAACATTGGTCGTATGGCGCTTGAGCAGTGCCACCTGATGCTCGGTAAAGGCGGTGCCGCTGGTGGCAATCACCGGCTGAATCCCGCGCATATACACCGAGATGCAGTCCATCTGTCCCTCCACCAGCAGGGCAAACTCCATCTGCCGCATCGCGGTCTTGGCCTTGTCCAGATTGAAAAGCACATGCCCCTTGGAGTAGAGCGGCGTCTCCGGCGAGTTCAGATACTTGGGGCCGGCCTTGTCGCCGGTGGCCAGCGTGCGGGCCGTGAAGGCGATCACGCGTCCGCTTTCGTTCGAGATGGGAAAGGTGATGCGGTTGCGGAAGCGATCATAGAGCCGCCCCGCCACGGAATTGCCCGCCGCGTCCTCCTGTTCCCGCGAGCTGAACAGGCCGGAGACGCGCAGCGTGGCCTCATCGGCCATCGTGCCCAGGTGGTCGCGCAGCGCGTTGAAGTTGTCCGGCGCGTAGCCGATGCGAAAGGTCTGGATCGCCTCCGGGCTCACGCCGCGCTCGGCCAGATAGGCCCGTGCCGCAGCTCCGGCCGGAGATCGAAGCTGCTGCTGAAACCAGGCCGTTGCCGCCTCATGCAACTCCAGCAGCCGCCTTCGCTGCGCGGCTTCCGCCGCCTCTTCCGCAGAGTGATATTCGCGCTTGGGCAGCGGTACGCCGCACTTCTGGGCCACCATCCGCACGGCTTCCGGAAAACTCACATTCTCCATCCGCGCCACAAAGCTGAAGACGTCTCCGGAAGCCCCGCAGCCAAAGCAGTGATAGAACTGCCGCGTGGCGTGCACGGAGAACGACGGCGATTTCTCCTTGTGAAACGGACACAATCCGGAGTAGTTCTGCGCGCCGGCCTTGCGCAGACGCAGATATCCGCCGATGACCTGCACAATATCGGCGCGCTGTTTCACTTCCTGGGTAAAATCCTGCATCGGCGGCTGGGTTCAGGATAGCCCGTCCGGGCCCGCGCGCGTCAGAGCCCAGGCCCATCCCGCTGGATTTGGAACGCATACCGACGCCATTCCCACCCTCCGATTTTCCGTGGCTATTGACTCCATCGACAACATTGGCGGTCCTTTCGTCATCTGCAGCGGTAACTTTCTTTGCCGATACAAACAGCGAGGAACCTGACATGAGTCGAGGCAAAGCTTTTGCCGATCGCTGGATGCCTGTGCCCATTGCAGGCCGGCCCACCGCCGAGCAGCACGCCCGCCTGCGCGTTGCGCTGGAACAGGCACTGGCCGCTGCCGTGCCGGAAATTGTGCAGCAGCTGGACCGCAGCGGCATCCTGCGCCTGCTCGAAGACGAAATGCAGCTTAGCCGCGAAATGTGCGACCAGATCGGTCATCTGGTGCGCCAGCATGCCCTGCGCGTGGAGCAGTTTCCCGCCGAGGAGGTTCCCAGCGACAAGTCGTATGGCCCCGGCTATCGCATCAAGCCCATTCCCGGGCAGGTCACCCTGCTGCGCGAGGCCTTCCCCGAACTGAAGCTGGCACGCTGCAATGAAGGCATGGCCCGCTATGATCTTCCGGATGCAGCCGAGGCCTGGTTTGCCATTCCGCGCTGGCAGGCGCTTGCCCCCACCTATGCCGAGGCCATTGAGCGTGTCTTCGCCGTGATCGCCAGCCGGCGGCGCTTTGAAAACCGCATTGCCGGCAAAATGACTCCCGAGTTCCTGCGCCAGACCGATCGCGCCGTGCAGGCCTGGCAGCTCATCGAGAGCTCGCAGATCGGTGCCGACATCCTCGTGGTACCCGCGCAGGTGGGCCTGCGCCACCGCGGGCGCAGCACCCGCCGCGCCGCTGCCATGATGGACTCCAATGAATTCGGTCTGGGAGCCTTTGCCACGGCCATCCTGCTGCTGCTGCATCCGGAGCGCATGTGCAACGCCGAATCCCTGATGCTGGACGCCAGCGGAGACGAATACTCCATGCACGGCAACGGCGAATTCACCCGCGTGCCGCTGTTTGACTTCGGCATCTCCGGGCTGGAGTTCAGCATCTTCTATCGCGAACGCGCTCGCCCCATGTGGGGCACTCCGTCGGGCTTCGTCGTGCAGGAAGTGGCCTGACACCCTCCCGTTTGCCTGAATCCTCGCCGCTGCCGGATCATCCCATCTGCAGCGGAGTCGGCGGACTGCCCGCTCTTGCCCGTCCATCCGTCGCATTCTGGAGAAGAGCATGACCCCTGAAGAGCTGCACGCCAGCAAAATCCTCCCCATCCCCGGCATGCTGCCGGCCATCGCCCGTCGCTGGAGCCCGCGGGCCTACGCCGACCGACCGGTATCGGACGCCGAACTTCGCCTGCTGCTGGAGGCTGCCCGCTGGGCGGCATCCAGCAGCAACGGGCAGCCCTGGCGCTTCCTTGTCGGTCGTCGTCCCGGCACCACCTATGACCGCATCGCGGCAACGCTCGTGCCCTTCAATCAGCAGTGGGCTCCGCTGGCGCCGGTGCTCATCCTGGCCCATGCCGTGGCCCGAACGCCACACGGCAACACCAACCACTATGCCCTCTTTGACCTGGGCCAGGCCGTGGCGCAGATGGCCGTGCAGGCGGCAGCGCTCGGCCTGGCCGTGCATGCCATGGGCGGCTTTGATCGCGCAGCCGCGCAGCAGCTCATTGGGCCGCAGGAGGATTTTCTGCCCGGCGTAGTCCTCGCGCTGGGTTACCCCGGCAACCCCGCCCTGCTGACCGATGCCGACATGCATGCCCGCGAGCACGACCACCGCGCACGCAAGCCGCTGGAGGAAATCGCCTTCTCAGCTCCCGGAGTTCCCTTCGGCGGGGACGAACCGCACTCCTAGCAGAGCGACAGCCCGGGACGGACCGGTGCCCCGCCAGTCCGGGTGCGCCACTCTGGGTGCGCCACTCTGGGTTCGCTACTCCGGGTTCATCACTCCGGGCGCGATACTCTGGGGGAGTATGCCTCGAAAGCCAGCGCGAGCCCGCCGCCGCACCCGAAGCCGTTTCCGCCTGCCGCTCGCGGCACGTCTGCTGCTGCTCGCTGTCGGGTTCGTTGCCCTGCTGCTTGGCTGGGCGGCTCTGGCGCGCCGCTTTGCTCCCCGCGGCACGGCCGCTGCCGGACCGGTCGATGCGCTGATCGTGCTGGGCACTCCCGCCGACTCCGACGGCAACCCCCGGCCCGCCATGCAGGATCGCATCCATGAGGCCGTGGCTGAGTACGAACGCGGCGTCTCCAACCGCATTCTCTTCTCCGGCGGAGCGGCGCACAATCGCTTCGTGGAGGCTGACGTGATGGCTCAGGCGGCCATGGCACAGGGCATTCCGCCGGCTGCCATCTTTCGCGAGCGTACCTCGCAGGACACCATCCAGAACCTGTGCCACTCGCTGGCCATGGCGCGCGCCAATGGCTGGCGCTCGGTGGAGATCATCAGCAGCCCGGCACACCTGCCGCGCGTGCGCATTCTGCTTGACGATCTCTCCACGCCCCGCTGGCGGGTTCACGCCGCACCGGAGGTCGATACCCAGCCGCTGCTGCGCACACTGGCGCCCACCGCCGAGCTGCTGAAGACGGTGCATTTCCTGCTCTGGTCCCGCTGGACCGAGCACTGCCCTGTCTCCGCGCAGGAACAGTAGCGTCTGATATTCGGCTAGTGTGTGGTCAGCTCGCCGACCATGCTGTCAGCCACAATCTGCCCGTCGCGAATCTGCAGAATCCGGTCGGCCACGGCTGCGGCCTCCATGTTGTGGGTAATCATCAGCACCGTCTGCCCCAGCTCCTGGTTGGAGCGGCGCAGCATGGCCAGCACGGCGTCCGAGTTCTTCGTGTCCAGATTGCCCGTGGGCTCGTCGGCCAGCAGAATCGCAGGCCGCGTAATCAGCGCCCGCGCAATGGCCACCCGCTGCTGCTCCCCACCGGAAAGCTCCGACGGACGATGCTGCAGTCGACCCTGAATCGAGAGCATCTCGCACAGTGAATCCAGATAGGCATGATCCAGCGGCTTGCGACCACATCCAATCTCGTGCGCCACTTCAATGTTGCCCAGCGCGCTCAGCGAGGGCAGCAGGTTGAAGCGCTGGAAGACAAAGCCGATGCGCTGCTTGCGCAGCCGCGTCCGCTCGGCATCCGGCAGCCGGCCAAAGTCCACCCCATCCAGAAAGACGGAGCCGGACGTGGCATGCGTCATGCCGCCCAGCAGGTAAAACAGGGAGGATTTTCCCGATCCGGACGGGCCCACGATGGCCACAAACTGGCCACGCGGAATCTGGAAGCTGATGCCGCGCACGGCATGGACTTCAATGTGGCCCGAGCGATAGATCTTGTTCAGATCCCGGGCCTCGATCATACATTTGGATGAGGGCGAATCCACTCCCGTATTGTAACCGCCGCGCCGCACACCCGCTGGAAACTCCGGCCCGTGCCACCAGTAGGGACGCCGCCATTCCCACGGCTTCGGCCCTCCAATTAAACTTGAAGCGCGCAAAGTTGGGCCTGTCTGCATGGCCTGCAACCTCCATTGTTTCCACAGAAAAGAGACCTGCCTTGGCCCGAGAAACCTACCCAGCACGGCTGCTCAAAAAGGTGTGCCTGTCCGAAGCGGCACAATGCTATCACTTTGAATTTGAACTCGTGGATCGCGAAAGCTTTGCCTACACCGCCGGACAATTTCTCTCCGCGGTGGCCGTGGACGGAAACGGCAAGACCCAGACCCGCGCCTACTCCATCGCATCGGCTCCCACCACCAACCGGTTTGACCTCTGCGTGAACCGCGTGGAAGGCGGATTTTTCTCCAACTATCTGGCCGACCTGCCGGAGGGTGCCGTCATTCAGGTGCATGGACCCCACGGTCACTTTGTCCTTCACCAGCCGCCGGTCGATGCCATCTTTGTGGCCACCGGAACCGGCATTGCGCCCATGCGCGCCTTCACCCAGCAGCTGTTCCCGGAGTCCGGTGAAGACTTCAGCGGCGGACGCCACATCTGGTGCGTCTATGGCACGCGGCATGAAAGCGAGCTCTACTACCGCGACTACTTCGAGCAGATTGCCGCACGCCACAGCAACTTCCACTACATCTCCACGCTGAGCCGCGCTCCGCAGGAGTGGACCGGCAATCGCGGCTACGTGCAGCAGTACGTGGGCAAGATCGTGGCCGAGCGCGAGGCCGAGCTGGGACCGATGCCGGCAGTGGCCGAAGGCGTCACCCCGGACTTCGACATCTACACCTACATCTGCGGCCTCAACAACATGGTCTCCGAGGTGCGCAACCTGCTCACCGAGCACAACTGGCACAAGAAGCAGATCGTCTTCGAGCGCTACGACTGATCGGCTGGCCACGCTGCATCCTCCCGAAGGAGCTTGTCGATGGAAATGACCACACTGGCCGGTGAGCCTGTCTCGCGCATCGGCCTTGGCACCTGGGCCATCGGCGGGCTGGAGTGGGGAGCCATCCCGGAGTCGCAGGCCATCGACACCCTGCTCAGCGCCGTCCACAGCGGCATCCGCTTCCTGGATACAGCGCCCATCTACGGCCATGGGCGCTCCGAGGAGCTGATCGGCAAGGCCATCGCCATCCACGGCCGCCGCGAAGACTTCTATCTTGCCACCAAGGCCGGTCTGGACTGGGGGCAGGACTCCGGTCGCGGCGCCATCGTCGCCAACCTGACGCGCCAGCGGCTGGAAAGCGAGCTGGATGACAGCCTGCGCCGCCTGCAGACCGACTTCATCGATCTCTATCAGGCGCACTGGCCCGATCCGCTCGTCCCGGTGGAGGAGACTGCGGAGATTCTTGCCGGTTTTCTGCGCTCCGGCAAGGTGCGCGCGCTCGGCGTCAGCAACTTCAGCGTGGAGCAGATGGAGCGCTTCCGCACCGTGGCGCCGCTTGCCTCCAACCAGCCGCCCTACAACCTCTTTGAGCGCGGGATCGACGCCTCCATTCTGCCCTGGTGCGCCGCGCACCAGGTCGCCGTGATCTGCTACAGCCCGCTCTGCCGCAGCCTGCTGGGTGGTCGCCTGCGTCCGGAGATGCGCTTTGACGACATTCGCAGCGTGGACCCCAAGTTTCAGCCGCCGCGTTATGCGCAGTATCTGGCTGCCGTCGATCGGCTGGCGACCCTGGCCCGCGAGCGCTACCAGAAGTCTGTCGCCGAGCTGGCCGTGCGCTGGGTTCTGGATCGCCCCGGCGTCTCGGTTGCCCTGTGGGGAGCCAAGAGTCCGGAGCAACTCCAGACCGCGATGGGCGTTGTCGGCTGGCATCTCGATGCCGATGCCATGGCCGAGGTGGACCGCATCGTCGCCGAGTGCGTCACCGATCCCGTGGGCCCCGAATACCTGACGCCGGGCACGCGCTCCGCCTGAGCCGGCATCGCCCAGGGCTGTTCTGACTCAGGCCGGTTGCCCAAAGCCGGGCACAGGACAGGGAAGTGACAGGGAAGCGGGCAGGGAAGTTGCCCTTGTTCCTCGGCAACGCAGAAGGGGCAGCCTCAGCGGCTGCCCCTTCTGCCTGTTCTTGCGAATCTTCCTGCGGCTACTTCACAGCCTTCGGCATTGCGCGGCGACGGTGGAAGCGCGTGCCTTTGAACTTGTACTCCATGCCCACGGAGATACCAAAGTTCCACTGCGTTCTCGGGTAGGCGCTGGTTCCGTTGAAGGTGGTCAGTAAGGCCTCCGGCGATACCCGGAAGACCCAGCTCGGCGAGCGGTTCAGATCGATATGCCCGCCCACGGCCGCACCCAGCGTGATCTGGTTGTTATACATGCCGGCCGGTCCGCCCGGTCCTGGCGTGGCCCCGCGCAGGTCGGTGTTGAAGTCGCCCCAGACTCCGCCCACCAGCGCATGCACAATCACATCGGCATGCTTGTTGTGGGGTCCCAGATACTCCGGGCCCACCAGGCCAAAGTACTCGGCGATGAACAGACCATCCAGATTGAGATGGTTGGGGGCTACACCGGTCGTGCCCAGGTAGCCGCGTCCACTGCCTTCGATTCCCCAGTGCTTCGTCAGCCAGTAGGAGGCCGAGACATCCAGACCGCCCAGGTCGGCGCCTTCGCGCAGATTCGGACCGGCATGCGTGTGCGCCGAACCCATCAGCACGGAGACATCCCAGCGGTTGTTGTAGCGCACACCCGCCAGAGGATCAATCGCCAGATAGCCGCCATTTTCCGTCGTCAGCGGATGCAGCACATTGGACTGGTCCGGACTTTCGGTGTTCGAGCCACCCGTGCTCGAGCTTTGGCTGGTGCTCTGGCTGGTGCTCGTGGTTGCGGGCTTGGTGGCAGGTGTGGTGGCAGGATTCGAGCCTCCGCCCGTGCTCTGCGCCAAACCGGGGATCGCCGTGCCCGCCAATACCACTGCGGCGGCCAGACTCAACGTCATTCCGTATCGCTTGAAAAGATGCATCACCTAGCATGGTAAATGGCCGGACTCACCACGAACAAACCCCGGCGGCGGAATTTCTCCCACAGCCTCTGTCCGCCTCAGATTCCCTCGCCCATCGACACCCAGGCGCTGGCTGCCAGCCGCTCCCGCTCCCCGGCTTCGCGCTCCTGCCGATACGCCTCGCGCTCCTCGTCTTCGGCGGCAAAGGCTCCGCCCGAGGTGCTGGATTCCTCCGCACAGCCGCTCATCGTCTCCAGCCGCTCCACGCGTGCCGCCAGGGCAATCAGCGCATCGCTCAGCGGATCCTTGATCTCGTGCGGATCGGTAATCAGCACCCGGTGTCCGTTGCGATACACAATATGCGCCGGCACCCCCACCACGGTCGAGTTCGGCGGCACATCCCGCAGCACCACCGAGCCGGCTCCCACGCGCGAGTTCTCGCCCACCGTGATGTTGCCCAGCACATTCGCGTTGTTACCCACAAAGACGCCGTTGCACAGCGTCGGATGCCGCTTGGCGCTGCCTGTTGCGCTGCCGGTTCCGCCCAGCGTCACTCCCTGATAGAGCGTGACGTCATCGCCCACAATCGTCGTCTCGCCGATCACCACGCCCATGCCGTGGTCAATCAGCAGCCGCCGGCCCAGGAGCGCCCCGGGGTGAATCTCAATCCCGGTCCAGAACCGTGCCATTTGCGACAGCACGCGTGCCGTCAATCGCCAGCCGCGCCGCCACAGCCGATGGTTCAGCCGATGCACCCAGACGGCATGCAGCCCTGGCGTCGTCAGCAACACCTGGAATCCGCTCTGCGCCGCCGGGTCGCGACGCATCACCGACTCGATGTCTTCCCGCATCCGTGCCAGCATGCCCATGCCTTCTCCCGGCGTCTTCGCCCCGTCACTTCGATTGGCACTGCGGGCAGTTCCTCACCGCCCGCAGCAGCCCCCCTGCGTTCAAGCCACCGGCTCAGCCACCAGCGCCTGCATCTCGGCCCGGATCGAGTCAAACAGCACGCTCGACAGATAGCGCTCGCCGAAGCTGGGAATGATGGCCACAATCCGCTTGCCGGCGCTCTCCGGCCTGGCCGCCACCTTCATCGCGGCAAAGACCGCCGCACCCGAGCTGATGCCCACAAAGACACCCTCCTCGCGCGGCAGCCGCTTGGCGGTTTCGATCGCCTCATCGTTGCTGACCGTCAACACTTCGTCGATCAGCGTCGTGTCCAGAATCGCCGGCACGAATCCGGCTCCAATCCCCTGAATCTTGTGCGGTCCCGGCTTGCCGCCGGAGAGCACGGCGCTGTCGGTCGGCTCGACCGCCACCACCTTCACCGCGGGATTCTTTTCCTTCAGGAAGCGCGCGGTCCCGGTCAGGGTGCCGCCGGTTCCCACTGCCGAAATGAAGACATCCACCTTGCCGTCGGCATCGGTCCAGATCTCCGGACCGGTCGTCGCGTAGTGGATGGCCGGGTTGGCCGGATTGTCGAACTGGCCCAGGGTCACGCTGTCCGGCGTGGCGGCCAGCAGCTCTCCGGCCTTGGCAATGGCACCCTTCATGCCGCCCGGACCGGGCGTCAGCACCAGCTCGGCGCCAAAGCTCCGCAGCACCACGCGCCGCTCCATGCTCATCGTCTCCGGCATGGTCAGGATCAGCCGGTAACCCTTCACCGCGGCGGCAAAGGCCAGACCAATCCCGGTATTGCCGCTCGTCGGCTCAATCAGCACCGTCTTGCCCGGCGTGATCCGCCCTTCGCGCTCTGCGGCCTCAATCATGGCCAGCCCGATGCGGTCCTTCACGCTGCTCATCGGGTTCATGCTTTCCAGCTTCAGCACCACCTCGCCCGGCAGACCGGCGGTCATCCGGTTCAACCGCACCAGCGGAGTCCTTCCAATCAACTCAGTCACATTCGCTGCAATCGGCATCGTCATTCCCCTCTCAAGGTTGGAGTATCTGGGACGGGCGCAGGTTTCAACACCCGATTTGGAGAATCTTCATGCGGGGCAGGAAACCCGATGGTGCGGCATTCTCGGCAACGAACTTGAGCTTGTTGGGGGAAGACGCACGACTGCCTCGGCATAAGTACCAGCTCGGCACTAGCGACATCGAGGCATGGCAGAAGATTACTCCCAACCCGCCCCGATGCGCAACTGCGCCCCAGTGCAAACTCCGCCTGCGCCTATCGGCAGGCAGAGTTTCCAGCACCCTCCAGCGTCAGGAAGGTGGCGCTGTCCGCCGGCAGCGTCAGCGCTCCGGCAGCCACCCTGCGGCTCTTCGGCAGGCGCACCGTGCCATCGTCGGCCGCCTGCAGCCGGATGCCGTTCATCGCCGTCTTCCGGCTCGTCAGCCGGGCTGCCGTCAGCGTGGCCTGCTGGGCCGCCACGGGCAGCTGCAACGTCAACGCGCTGGCTCGCGTATTCAGCACCAGCACCGCCACCGCGCCCCTGCCCTGCGGTGCGCAGTGGGCATAGACATGAACTCCGGCCTGCGCCGCCACACCCGGCTGCAGCACCGTCCGGCCCATGCTGCGCTTCCACAGCAGGGTCGCCCAGTAATCCGGCTTCGGCTCCAGCGTCTGCTCGTCCAGCAGCCCGTAGTCGCTGGCGGAAAGCGTATTGTGCATCACCACCTGAACCCCCTTCTGCGCCAGTGCGCCCAGTTGGTTCAGGTAGCGGAAGAGATCCACGAACTGGCCGGAGAACGGATCGCCGCCGCAGGCTGCCTCGGCTGTCTCCGTCACCCACAGGGGCCTGCCCGGCATGTAGCGATCCCGCAGGGCCGCATAGAACTTCTCCGCGCCCAGCGTATCGTCCAGCCAGGCATCGCTCATCGCCTGCTCCACCGTCGTCCGGCCCATGCAGCGCCGCGAGGCTGCACCGTAAAAGTGGTAGGAAAAGGCATCAAACAGCGGTCCGGTCGCCTGCAGAATCGCATCCGTCGGCATCAGCTTCATCTGCATTCCCGGCGGCAGCAGATTGCTGCCCTCGCCCACGCTGCCCGGCCCCAGATAGATCGTCCTGGGTGAGTTCTTGCGCAGAAAGGCACCAAACAGCTTGGCATCCCGCGCAAACTCCGTCGCGTCATAGTGCGCCGGAACCCCGCTGACCGAGGGGAAGGTCGGCTCGTTCATAAACTCGGTCGCAGCCACCTGTCCGCCCTCGCGCCGCGTATACGCCCACAGCGCCTGCGCCTGCTCCGGCATCCACACACCCTGCGCATTGCGCACCCCCGCGCTCACCGCAACCGAGGTCACCAGACTGCCTCCGGTTGCCTGCACGTACTGCAGAACGCCCTTCCACTCGGCCCGCGTCAGCACGCTGCCAAATCCCTCCGGCGGGCTCGTGCGCGCCGGCTGATCGTCGTCCTGGAACCATGTCCGATTTGCCCAAGTGCCGCTCACCCGCACATAGGACGGACCCAGCGCCTTCGCCAGTTGCACCAGCCGCGCATTGCCCAGATCGATCGGCGAGCGATATTCGTACAAGCTGGCACTCATCCCCGGCGGTGCGCTTTGCCTGCCGGACTGCGCGGCTGCCGCAGGCGTCTTCTGCGTTCCCGCCGTCATGCTCTTTCCCTGGGACGCATACGGCTTCCAGAATCGCCCGCCCGTCACCTGCACCATCTCAATGTTGTAGGAGGCAAAGCGCGCATCCACCGTACCCAGCCGCGCCATCGTCGCCGGCTTCGGCAGCGTCACGCTGGCCTGCTGCGCCTGCGCCACGCAGCCCCATCCCAAGCCCACCATCCCGGCCAGCGCCGCCATGCCCAGCATGACCCCGAAACATGGGCTGCTACTGCGGTCCAGAACACCACTTCCCACAGACATACGCATTCCTGTTCCCCCTGCGCCAGCGCGGATGCCCACACTGGCCAGCCTCAAAATCGTTGCATCCACTCTACTCCCACAGTCGGCATCCGCGTCCGGTCTGCAGACCCGGCAGCAGACGCGCGCATGCTATCGTAAGCGAGTATCGGGCAGCACTCCGCCGGCCCGTCTGCAGACAGGACGCCATGCCCAAGCCGCCCCGCAACACCCGCAAGCCAGCCAGCTCCGCTCGCTCCACCCGCAGCCAAAGCCCCTACGCCGCAAGCCACTCCTCCGCCGGCAAATCCCGGGAGTCCTCTGCGGCGGAATCCCGCCCTGCACTGCGAGACACGAAGACAAGGTCAGCGAAGCCGGCATCGAAGGCACGGCCGGCAAGGAATGCAGAACCGGCGTCCGCCCCCGCCGTCGCCAAGTCCGCAAAACCACAGCGGCGGCCAGATTCCTTTCCCGATTCGGCCCACGCACAGAAGCAGCAACCCGCTCGCGCCCGTATCCAGACCGACTGCGCCGTGGTGGCGCGGCGCGCCGCTGACCGCCTGCGCAGCGGCCATCTCTGGGTCTATGCCACTGAGCTGGAGCAGTCGCCGACTGTCGCGACTCCGGATGCGACTTCAGGCGCACCCGCACTGATCCCGGTCACCGATACCCGCGGCCTGCTGCTCGGCACTGCGCTCTACAGCCCGCAGTCGCAGATTCCGCTTCGCCTCATCAGCCGCGAGCCCGTCTCCCCGGCGCAATGGCCCTCGCTGCTGGAGCAGCGCCTGCGCACAGCCATTGCCCAGCGTCTGCCCCTGCTCAATGCCGACAACACGGCCTGCCGACTGGTCTTCAGCGAAGCCGATGAGCTGCCCGGCCTCATTCTGGACAAGTATGGCGATCTCTTCCTGCTGCAGCTGCTCATGCAGCCGCTGGCCACCGAGGCCACACGCGACCTCGTCGCCCGCGTCCTGCAGCAGAGCTTTGCCGACGCCTGTCCGCAGTTCACGCTCTGGGAGCGGCCCGACCCGCGCATTCGCATCCTGGAAGGCATTGCCGAAGCCCCCACCGCGCCCCTTGCCGCCGCGCAGAAGGACAGTCCAGCCAGCGAGACCATCTTCCGCATGAACGGCCTGCGCTTCCACTACAACGCCGCAGCCGGACAGAAGACCGGAGCCTTCCTTGACCAGAAGGAAAACTACGTGGCCGCCGCACGCTGGGCCCGCGAACGCAAGGCCCTCGGACGCGCACTCGACGTCTGCACCTATCAGGGCGGATTCGCCCTGCACCTGGCCCAGGTCTGCCGCACTGTCACCGGCGTCGATGCCTCCCGCGCCGCGCTGGAGGTGGCCGAAGCCAATCTTGCCCTCAACCGCGAGGCAATCTCCGGCGATCTGGACTGGATGGAGGCCGACGCCTTCACGCTGCTCCGCGACCTCGCCGAGCCCGTCTCCGGCTCGGCAGCCGCACGCGACTGGGATCTCATCGTTCTGGACCCACCTGCCTTTGCCAAATCCCGCCGCGCCGTGGAAGGCGCCCTGCGCGGGTACAAGGAGCTCAACCTCCGCGCCCTGCGCATGCTGCGCCCGGGCGGAGTGCTCGTCACCTGCTCCTGCTCCCACCACGTTTCCCTGTCGGATCTGGAAGCCACCGTCGCTGCCGCAGCCATTGACGCGCACCGCCGCGTCCGCGTGCTGGAGCGGCGCGGTGCGGCCATCGATCACCCGGTGATCCTCAATCTGCCGGAGACCGAATACCTCAAGTGCCTGATCTGCGAAGTTCTGCCATAGGCCCATCTTCTCCGGAAGAAAATTCCCGCTGCCCGAGTTCCTTCATCCCTGCTACAATCCCGTAGTTCCTGCAACCGCGGAGCGTGGATGCTCCGTAGTGTCGGCAGGCACACCGGAGTCCCCGCATGAATTCGATCCCTCGCTCCCCGCTCACCGCAATGCTTTCCCTGTTTGCCGTCGCCACAGCGGCCGTTCTTACCGGCTGCGGCGGCAGCAGCACGCCGCCCACACCCAAGTTCACCCAGATCGTCTCCTTCGGGGACAGTCTCAGCGACGTGGGCACCTATCGCGTTGGAACTGTGGCCGCGCTGGGTGGCGGCGAGTTCACCATCAACGGACCCAACAATGAAATCTGGGTGCAGGATCTGGCCAGCGTCCTCAATCTGCCCGCACCCTGCGCCGCAGAGACCGGCCTCGACGGCTCGGCGCAGGCAGGCTTTTCCGTTCCCGCCACCATGCATGCCGGCTGCTTCGACTATGCCCAGGGCGGCGCGCGCGTCACCAATCCGGTTGGCCCCGGCAACGCTCTTCTGGGCGGCTCCAATGCGATTCTTGGGCTGCTCACCGTTCCCGTCTCCACCCAGGTGCAGAACTACCTGACGGCCAACAATGGCACCTTCACCGGCAAGGAACTGGTCACCGTCTGGGCCGGCGCCAACGACCTCTTCATCCAGGCCGATACCGTGGCCGCGAATGCGGAAACTCCCACCCAGGCCGCACAGGCCATGGCACAGGCCGCCACGGAGCTGGCCACCTACATCAACATGGAGATCCTTGGCAAAGGGGCCAACTACGTGCTCGTCCTCGATCTTCCCGATGTCTCGCTGACGCCTTTTGGCATGGCGCAGCCTGCTGCCGCCCAGCCGTTTATCGCCCAGCTTGTCTCCACCTACAATCAGGCACTGCAGGCGGGACTGGCTTCCGCACCCGCCTCCAAACTACTCTGGGTGGATGCCTACACGCTCTCGCAGACGGAGGCAACCAACGCCACCACCTACGGCCTCACCAACATCACCACGCCTGCCTGCAACCTTTCGCCCACGGTCAATCCGCTCTCCTCCTCGCTGGTCTGCAGTGCGGCCAATCTTTCCGGCACCAACGTGCTGAACTACGAGTACGCCGATGACGTGCACCCCACCCCGTACGCGCATGCACTGCTTGCCAAGGCCATCCTGATGCAGATGACCCAACAAGGCTGGTATTGACCGATGCCGCCTTCGGTGGAAGGCGTGGTGCCTGCGCACCGCACCGGCAAACCGCATTTGCTGTCGCTGGCCGAGATGCTTTTGCTCGGAGTAGCCGTGCTTGCCCTAGGCCTGTACGGCGGGGACTGGGCCATCTTCCAGTTGCGCGGCATGCCACGCAGCTCTGTGACCGTCGAGCGCTACCTTGTCGTCCCGCTCAAAGGCAAAAAGACCGAGTATGACGACGAAGGGCAGCGCTCCGTTCCCTGCGCCCGGGCACTGTTTCCCCAGGGCGCGTGGTCGCCTTGCTGGTATCTGCGACGCCATCCCATCCAGGCAGACAAGCTTTAGGCAAACAAGCTTCCGGCAGAAAAAAATCGGCAGTCAAGCTTTCCTGCCGACAAGTTTTGACCCGAACCCGTCGGCAAGGTCGTACTTCAGGGCTGGGAATTCGTTCCACCTGCAGGCTGGCTGCCTGCGCCACCTGTCCCTGCAGTGCCTGCTCCCGCTGCGCCTGGCCCCGACGCCTCCGGCTTGGCATTTGCTTTGGCAATCCGCTCATGCAGACTTTCGTCTCGCTCCTTGTTCAGCGACTGGGTCTTCTCGAACTCCGCCTTGGCCATGGCCCGATCGCCCATCTGCTGATAGATTCTCGCCAGCCGGAAGTGCGCATTCACGCTGCCCGGATTCAGTGCGACCGTCTTCTTCAGCTCCCGCAGCGCCGTTGCCCGGTGATTCGTCTCCTGCGCCACGATGCCAAGGTCCAGATGCACCAGCGGCTCCCTGGGCATGGCGGCTTCCGCCTTTTCCAGCTCCACCTTTGCCTTGTCGTACTGCTGTAACTGCATGTACGTGTCCCCCAGGTAGAGCCGCGCCTGCGTATTGCCGGGATCGTTCTTCAGCTCCGCATCAAACTCCGGAATCGCCTCCTCGTAGCGCTTCTGCGCCCACAGCAGATAAGCCAGACCAAAGTGGACCTGGGGCTCGTTGGGATTGGCTTTTTCCGCAGCCTGAAACTGCGCCACAGCCCCGGCGTTATCTCCCTTTTCGTCCAGCGCCTCGCCGGCGATCATATCGGCAGCCGCAGAGTTTGGATTGATCTCCAGAATCTCCTTGTAGACGCTCAGCGTCGCCTCCAACTGATGCGTCCAGAGCAGGCAATGCGCCAGCGTCAGCCGCAGCTGCAGATTCCCGCGGTCCATCGCAGCCGCCTCGCGCAGATACGGAATGGCCTCGGCAAACTTCTTCTCCCCGTAGTAGGACATGGCCGCTAGCACCAGCAACCGCTCCTGTCCGGGATTCTCCTTCGCCAGCCGCGCAAAGAAGGGTGCCGACTCGGCAAAATGATCTGCCTTGAAGAGCGCCAGACCCAGATTCAACTCCAGCCCCGGCATCGTTGGTGCCAGCTTCTGCGTCTGTCGATAGGCATGAATGGCGTCTTCGTAATGCCCGAGACGCGCCTCCAGCACCCCGATCTGGGCCCACGCTGAAGCATTCCCCGGCTCCGTAGTCACCACTTGTTTCCAGGCTGCAATCGCCTGCGCCGTCTGCCCGGTGCGCGTATAGGCCAGCGCCTGCGCCACCTCCGGAGGCAGCGCTCTGGCACCGCCTGCGCTCTGTGCCTGCGCCGCCATACCCAGAGCAATGCTCACAGCCAGCCCAATGTAGCCCAACCGCCCTGTCCTACGCCAATGCCAGTTTCCCTGCACGTTACCGCTCCCTCTCATCCCAGCTTAGTCCTCCCGCAGGTTTCCCTCTTCGACTGTGGGGCAAAAAAATGCGCCGCGGAGACATGCTCCGCGGCGCAGGGTTGTGGTTGCGAACCTTAGAAGACGAACTTGGCTCCGAACTCCATCACACGTCCTGCATGTGCGCCGGTGATCTTACCGTAGTTGTTACCGGTCTGCTCACCTGCGGATGCAAGGGTTCCGTTCGCATTGAACGTCGGCTTAAACACATCCGTCGTATCCAGTGCGCTGAACTGCGTGTGGTTGAAGGTGTTGAAGGTCTCTGCGCGGAACTCAAAGTACGAGCTGCCTTTCACCGCAAAGTCCTTGTACAGGGAGGTCACAAAGTTGACCTGGTCCGGTCCGAGGAAGGTATCCTTGCGACCGTTACCGAAGCCGAGGTTGGGACCGCCACCGTAGCCAGGCGTAGGCAGACCCAGAGGATCGGCGCTACCGTCAGTGTTCGGGTTGCTGAACCAGTTGTCGGCGGTCTTCTTGTAGTGAATCTTGCCGACCATGTTGGCGCGGTTGGTGTATCCACCGCCGAGACCGATCACGTCGGTGCCCGTCGAGAGACCGGCGCTGAACGGCAGACCGGATTCTACAATCCAGTTACCGGCAACGATCCAGCCGCCCAGTGCGGTGTGCAGCATGCCGCTATCCTTGTTGAAGATCGGCAGCTTGTAGATGTAGTTGCCCTGCAGAATCTGACGACGATCATAGGTGGTGTCGCTGCCTTTGTCGTACTTCAGGTTGTAGGGGTTGCTCACCGTGTTCAGATCGGCAGTCGTGATGTCGATCATGTGCGAGTAGGTGTAGTCGATCTCACCCGTCAGCCCCCACTTGTCCTGCAGACGGATTGCCGTCTGGAAGCCGTTGTAGTTGGCATTCGTGGTGTTCTCTTCCTGCGTGATGCTGCCAAAACCGCCATACGTACGATAAGCGTTCGCATTGCCGTTGTTGGTCAGGTTGCCGATTGCCGAGTTGTAACGAACCGAGTTCGGCGTCAGCAGCGGGAAGTTGTTGATCGGCCGCTCGATGTTCTGGTGCCAGGCCAGGTTGCCCACATACTGAACGGTCCAGATCACCGAAGGCAGCAGCTGATGCTGCACGCCCAAGCTGAACTGTGCCACGGCAGGCGCCTTGTACGTCGTTGCCAGGTTCGTCAAGCCCACCGGAAGAATCGGCAGGTTGGTCGAGCTGAGGCAGGCGCTGGTGGCCGAGGCCCACGAGCAGTGCGGGTTGCTGAAGTACACGTTGTTCAGGTTCGGAATGAACTGGAACGGCGCGTTGTTGGCGATGTTGTAGATGTCGTTGCCCTGCATGCGCTCGTAGAAGGTACCAAAACCACCACGAAGCACCGTCTTGCCGACACCGGTCAGGTCATACGTGAAGCCAACGCGCGGCTGCAGCGTGTTGTAGTCGTTGTTGACCACACCACGGGGAGTGCCGTTGCTTCCCGGGAAGACAATACCATTCAGATAGAACGGGTTGCTGAATCCAGGCAGCGAGTAGACGCCAGCGCTGCTGGGATCGATCGACCCATCGGAATTGAAGATGGGAGCGATGTTCAGGTACTGCTTCGGATCGAAGTTGGAGACCTGGTTACTACGCTCCCAGGCGTGCGGCAGAGCGTCATAACGCAGACCAAGCTGCAGGTTCAACCGGTTGGTAACCTTCCAGTTGTCATAGACATAAGCAGACGTCGTCTGGTTAACCCAGTGGCGCGTCGGCAGTGCCTGAGCTTCCGAGTAGCTTCCGGCCAGACCGAGAGCCATGCTCATCCAGGAGTCACCGCTCTGGTTGGACGAGAAGCTGTAGTCGCCTTCCGGATCGGCCTGAAGCTGCTGGTTCTTGGTGTAACGGTTGTAGCCGAATCCGAACTTGAACTGGTGGTTGCCACGGATGTAGGAGATGTCGACCTTCGGATCGTAATCCTGAGCCGCATTGTGCCACGTTCCGTATCCAAGCTGCTCCGACTCGTAGGCAGGGCCGTTCCAGTTGATGCCAGGGAACTGCGGGCTGCCGTTGTTGAAGAGCTTGTTCTGCGCCACCGTCCAGCCGCTCGGGAAGTTCGCAACGTTGGAGTTGATGATGCTGATCGTGTTGCCGTCATAGTTCATCGACGCTTCCACCAGCAGGTTTGGCGTGATGTTGCCGGTGATCTTGATCACGGCGGAGTTGGACGGGTTGGTCAGGGTGCTCGAAACCGAGTTATACGACTCCCAGTTCCAGCCCAGATCGGCATCCGGATAGCCCTGCGTCACTGCATCATGGATGTAGTGGGCCAGCAGCTGCCATTTGTCGTTGATACGGTGATCCACACGGGCCACTTCTTCCGTCACGTAGATCGGGTTGGATACCGAGGTCGTGTTCTGGTCGCCCGACGTATTCACCTTCGGAACCAGCGGAGAAGCGTAGTAGATGGCGGCATTCGGGTCAATCAAGGATCCCGGAATGGTGTTGTTCGGGAACGGCTGTCCAGGCGTCAGGCCGGCAGCAGTTTCCTTCGCCGTGTACGCAGGGTCGGCAACGTTCGGGGCGAAGATCTTTGTACCCGAAGCGTAGGCGGGAGCCACATACTGCAGCGGCTGTCCAGCCACCGGGCGATCCGCATCCGGAATGACCTGCTGGAGGTTCGGCTGGCTGCCCTGAATGATGCGGCGGCCTTCCATGTTGAAGAAGAAGAAGGTCTTCTGGCGATCCGTGTTGTAGACGTGCGGAATGAATACCGGTCCACCCAGGTTGCCGCCAAAGATGTTCTCGCGAAGTTTCGGAACCGGCGTGTGTGCACCGTTGTGCTTGCTGAAGTAGTTGTTCGCATCGAAGACGTCGTTGCGGTTGAACTCATACAGCTCGCCGTGATACTTGCTGGTACCGCTCTTGATGGCCATCGAGAAGGTGGCACCCGAGGAGATACCGTAATCCGGCGGATAGTTGCTGGCCAGAACCTAGAACTGCGAAATCGCGTCCATGGAGGGCATGATCGAAGCACCACCACCGGCGCCGCGGTCATCGGCCTCACCGCCGTCGATCAGCCAGATGTTGTGGCTTTCACGCAGACCGTTGACGCTGATGTTGAAGTTGGAGGCAATCGAGGTCGGCACGTTGTTGAGATC
>JAJZGG010000078.1 GCA_021804965.1 Acidobacteriota bacterium | reverse complement strand
CGGATTTTCCCCGCAACCCGAAGGGACGGGGGCCATTTTCCCCATCTCTGCGTCGCTCGTCGCTAAGATATACCCGATATCTGTCACTCCTCACTCCTTGATCTGGGCAAAATGGCCTCCCGTCGCCGCCATCCCAGAAGTGTTAACAGGCCCTAAGCGCATGGCCATCCTAAGCGACAACAGTCCAGCCTCCCACTCGAATGCCAAGACTGGGACGGATGCACCGATTCAACGTGCCAGTGTCGATGGAAACAACCTGCTGAGACGACACAACCAGGCATTCGACTTTGTATACGGCCCCAATCCAGGCTGAATTGCAATGCCTTTCAGGATAGGCTGTACCAGGTTGATCGGCCTCCACCGTGGCGCACTAAGACACCCTTTTCGACCAGCGACGTAAAGGTAGCCTTAAGCGTGTTCGGGCTGGCTCCTGCTTCGCGCACCATCTCGCGGCTCGTGACCCGGCCATGTTCACGCACATAGTCCAGAATTTTCACGGCCAACTCGGGCAATGCCATAAGCGTGTTCTTTTCGCTCTCAACCTTCACAGCCAAACTACGCTTTTGTTGCTGCAAGGTACGCAGAAAGAACACGAGCCACGGCTGCCAGTTCGGCGTGTCACTGCGGATCGTACCTTGCGTTTGCCGCAGGCTCAGGTAGTAGTTTTCCTTGCTGTTTTCAATCACGCCTTCCAGCGAGGAATAGGGCACATAGGCATAACCCGCCTGCAGAAGCAGCAGCGTCGTCAGCACTCGGCTCAGGCGTCCATTGCCATCCTGAAAGGGATGGATCTCCAAAAACGTGACGACAAAGACAGCGATCATCAACAACGGGTGAAGGCGCTTGAGTTCGTTGGCCTCCTTCAACCAGGCAATCAGCTCCTGCATTCGGCGCGGCGTGTCGAACGGTGATGCCGTTTCGAAAACTACACCGATCATCTTGCCATCCGGGTCGAATGCACCCACGTCATTCCGCACGGCCTTGTATTCGCCGCGATGCCGCTCATCCTTCTCGCTGTAGCGCAGCAGATCGCGGTGAAGCTGCCTGATGTGGTTCTCGGTAATCGGAATCTCGGCCCACGCGTTGAAGACCGTTTCCATCACATCGGCGTAGCCGGCAACTTCCTGCTCGTCGCGGCTGGAAAAACGCTTGATCTCCAGGTTGGACAGCAGGCGCTCCACTTCGCGGTCGGTCAACTGGCTGCCCTCGATGCGCGTGGACGAGCCGATGCTTTCGATGGTTGCGATATGGCGCAAAGCCTTCAGGCGTTCGGGCGCAAGTGTTCCCAAGGCACGCCAAGCACCCTTGAACTCGTCGATCTCGGAAATCAGAGCCAGCAGCTCCGGCGTGATATGAATGGTCTCGGTGTTCATGATGCCTGAATATATACCCGATTGTACCCGATTAAAGACCCGAAAATATGCCTGAATAAACCAGATTAGTGGCCGCTGGGCTTGGATGGGGAGTGCGCATCGCTGGATGCATTTCTGGTGGGCCCGGAGGGATTCGAACCCCCAACCAAGGGATTATGAGTCCCCTGCTCTAACCGTTGAGCTACAGGCCCGGTCCATCGGCATCGCTGCCTGCTTCATTGTAGCGGCATCCGCCTGAACGCAACTTTCATCCGCTCCACACGTCTCCACATTTCGAGGGTGGCCGCGCCTGAGGGCCGACGCTTACACTGGGTTGTCGCGATTCGAGCGAGGAAAGGAACGGCAATCGTGAAAAAGACGACCCCTCCGACCACCAGCAAACACCTGATCCGCTGGGTGGAGAAGATGGCCGAATTATGCCAGCCGGAACGGATTCACTGGGTGGATGGCTCTCAGCAGGAGTATGACCGCCTCTGCCAGGAACTGGTTCAGTCAGGCACCTTCATCCAACTCAACCCGAAGCTCTGGCCCGGCTGCTTTTATGCGCGTTCTGCGCCCAACGACGTGGCCCGTGTCGAGGACAGGACCTTCATCTGCTCCCTGTCGCGCGACAACGCCGGGCCCACCAACAACTGGGAAGATCCCTTCGTCATGCGTCGCCGCCTGAAGCAGCTCTTCCGCGGCTCCATGCAGGGGCGCACCATGTATGTGCTGCCGTTTTCCATGGGCCCCATCGGTTCGCCCATGTCCCAGATCGGCGTCCAGCTCACGGACTCCCCGTATGTCGTCGTCAACATGCGCATCATGGCGCGCATCGGCAAGCCGGTCTTTGCTGAAATCGACAAGGACATCCAGCGTGTGGTGCCCTGCATGCACTCCGTCGGAGCTCCGCTTGCGCCCGGCCAGCAGGATGTTCCCTGGCCCTGCAATGACACCAAGTACATCGTGCACTTTCCCGAAACGCGTGAGATCTGGAGCTACGGCTCCGGCTACGGCGGCAATGCGCTGCTGGGTAAGAAGTGTTTTGCCCTGCGCATCGCCTCCAACATTGCCCGCGACGAAGGCTGGATGGCCGAGCACATGCTCATCGTTGGCGTCGAGTCCCCCGTCGGGGAAAAGACCTACATCGCCGCGGCCTTCCCCTCGGCCTGCGGCAAGACCAACCTGGCCATGCTCATTCCGCCCAAGTCCTTCAAGGGCTGGAAGGTCTGGACCGTCGGGGATGACATCGCCTGGATCAAGCCTGACGAAAAGGGCCATCTGCGCGCCATCAATCCGGAAGCCGGCTTCTTTGGCGTGGCTCCCGGCACCAGTGCCCGCACCAACCCCAACGCCATGGCCACGCTGGCCCGCAACACCATCTTCACCAACGTCGCACTGACGCCCGAGGGCGGCGTCTGGTGGGAGGGCATGACCGACGAACCACCCGCCGAGTGCACCGACTGGCGCGGCGAGCGCTGGACGCCGGAGATCGGCAAGGCCACCGGACGCGCCGCCGCGCATCCCAACGGACGCTTCACCGCCCCGGCCAGCCAGTGCCCGTGCATCGATCCCGACTGGGAGAATCCGGCCGGTGTGCCCATTTCTGCCATCGTCTTCGGCGGTCGTCGCGCCTCCACGCTGCCGCTCGTCTACCAGGCTTTCAACTGGTCCAGCGGCGTCTATCTGGGCGCAACCATGGGTTCGGAGACCACGGCCGCAGCCACCGGCGCCGTGGGCAAGGTGCGCCGCGACCCCATGGCCATGCTGCCCTTCTGCGGCTACCACATGGGCGACTACTTCCGGCACTGGATCAAGATGCAGCGCAACCTCACCTCCACCCCGCGCATCTTCCACGTCAACTGGTTCCGCAAGGATGCCGACGGCCACTTCCTCTGGCCCGGATTCTCCGAGAACATGCGTGTCCTGCGCTGGATCGTCGATCGCGTTCGCGGCCGCGCCCTCAGCCTGGAATCCCCCATCGGATGGACACCGCGCTACGAGGACATGCACTGGGAGGGACTCGACTTTGACCGCCAGCGCTTCGAGGCCCTGCAGCAGGTGGATCGCGCCCAGTGGAAGCAGGAGGTCATCGGTCACGAGGAGCTTTTCCTCGATCTCCACGACCACCTGCCGCCGGAGATGATCTACGAGCGAGAGCTGCTGATCTGCCGGCTCTGAACCCCGAGCGAGGCAGCCCAGCGACCACACCCGCCGGAGCCAGCGGCTGCCTCGCACAACCCCGCCCCAAGCGGCTACACTCGTGCTGTGCCGCGAACCCTTCCCTTGCAGCGCCCTCCATCGCTTGCCTCTCTTGTTCTCTGCCTGCCGCTGCTGGCCGCAGCCTGCCTGTCGCCTGCCGCAGCCGCACGCACCCCTGCGGTGCAGAGCATTCCTGTGCCGCCGCTGCTTCTCAGCCAGGACTACACCGTCACCCTCAACGGGCGACCGGCACCGGTGGCCCACGCCGCCGCCAGTTATGACTTTCTGAACTTCACCATGGCCGGTCCGGTCGAGATTGCCATCACGGCCCGCGACCCCGACTTCTGGAAAAACGGCGTCGATGTGCAGCCCTGGCGGCTGGGCATCCGCCCCACGCGCGAGGGAGCCACCCTGCGCTTCCGCCTCGACCACCCCGCCAAGCTCTCCATCAGCCGGCCGGGCGACTTCCTGAACCACGCGCAGATGCTCTTCGTCTTTGCCACCGCACCGGTGCCGCCCGCACCCTCCGGACCGGATCTCCACATCCTGCCGCCCGGCGTCCATCCGGGCAGCCTCAACCCCCAAAGCGGCCAGACCTGGTATCTGTCGCCGGGCTCGGTCGTTGTCGGCAGCATCAATCTCTGGAAGGTTCACGACGTCCACATCCTCGGTCGCGGCGTGGTGCTCTATGACGGGCCGCAGGACCCGAATAACGATCAGGGCTGGATGCAGCGCCCGGACTGGCACTGCATCGGAGCCATGGACGCCCACAACATCGAGATCGACGGCGTCACCTGCCTGGTCCGCAGCCGCACCTGGTCCATCCAGATGAAGGACTCCACCGGCTTCCTCTACAACGATCTCCGCGTCATCGGCGGCAACCCCGGCAATGCCAATCAGGACGGCATGGACTGGCTTGGCGGCGGCGATGCCATCGTGCGCGACTCCTTCTTCCGCGCCTCCGACGATGTCTTCGCCATGCAGGGCAACTGGGGCGGATACAGCGAGGCGGCCATGGTCAAGCCCGGCCATGAAGTGGATCAGATCCTGATTGAACACTCCGTACTCTCCACCAGCATCTCCAACATCGTGCGCGCCGGATGGCCGCAGAAGCGCTACAACTCGCACCACTTCACCCTGCGCGACTCCGACATCCTGCACGGCGGCATCGGCTCCTGCGGCCTGCCCTTTGCGCTGTTCACCTTCTGGGGCGCACATGGTTCGTCCGGCGACCACAGCGACTTCACCTTTTCCAACCTCTTCCTCGACGACTGGTATTCGCTGGTCCAGATGCAGCAGCGCCAACCCGAGCTCCACGACTTCACCTTCCGCAACATCTGGGCGCTGGGCCAGCCACCGCTCAGCAGCTCCCTGCTCTCCGGCGATGTCCGCGACATTCACTTCGACAACGTAAAGTTTGGGCAGCAGCCGGTTGATCATGACTTCCGCATGCCGCTGCACGTGGCCCAGGGAGCCACCGAGCCGATCTATGCGCCGGCACCACCGCTGGTCGCGCAGTTCACCGTGCGCGAGCCGGTGCGCATGCCCGGCACCCGGGTTCACCTGGAAGCCCTCCGGCAGCCGCAGCGCCATCTTCGCTACACCTGGCTCTTCGGCGACGGCACCACGGCCACCGGACGCCGCGTCCATCATCGCTTCCCCGACGCCCTGGGCACCGAGCTGGACGGCGACAGCACCGGAGCCGGCAGCTTTCGCGTACTGCTCCACGTCGAGGATCCCCGGCACAAGGATGCCGCCGGCGATACCCTCCAGGACTGGGCCGAGCAGGATCTGCCCGTTGTCGCCCGCTGGCACGATGCCCTGCCCGGCGGCCCAAACCAGCTTCCCACCGCAGCCGGACTCACCTACCAGATCTATCCCGGCCAGTGGCCGGATTTTCCCCGCTTCCGCCAGCAGGTACCCATGCGCGCCGGCATTGCTGCCACGCTTGGCGCCGCCGATCCCGGAGGCTTCACCCGCTTTGCCGTGGTCTATGAGGGCTATGTCGATGTTCCCGTCGATGGCGGCTACCGCTTCACCGTGGAAGCCCGCGATGGTGCCCGGCTCTTCGTGGATCAGGAGGCAGTGGCTGCCACCGGACCGCAGTTTGCCGAAGTCTGCGGCAGCCCGAACAACGCCGTTCGCTACGCCACCGGCACCATCGGACTGCGCGCCGGCCTGCACCATCTGCGACTGGAAGCGCTGGAAACGGTCAGCGTCGGCATTCCCCAGCTGCTTTGGGAGGGCCCGACTCTGCCGCTGGAGCCGGTTCCAGCCGCTGTCTTTCGTCATCGCGATATCCCCCAGCTGGTTGGCCACTGATCGACTGTTGCCCCCCCGGGGCAACGCAGGCGGGCCGGACGCTGGTTTGCGTCCGGCCCGCGGTTGCTGCTCCTGCCTGGCCGGGCTCCTGCCTGGCTGAGCCCCTGTCTGGCTGAGCTCCTGCCTGGCCGGAAACCGGTAGCGGTTACCGACGATCCTCCGAATGGTCGTCTCCGGCCGAAGCATCGTCGCCTCGGTCATCGCCGTTCCATCCGTCGTGGTGCTCGCGCCCATCCGTGCGATAGAAGAGCGTTCCCGTGTGATACACGGCTGAGCTCCACGGTGCAATCGCCTCAAACCGGGCATCCTCTCCACAGCCGGTGAACTGGATCTGGAAGGCTGCCGTGGCCGTGCCGCTGGTGGGAATATCTCCCAGTAGTACCGGATAGCTGCCCCCGGGCGGCGTGACCACCGGCGAACAACGCCGACCCTCCACCTGGCGCAGCGTGAAGCTCGAGATCTGCGTGGCATAGGCTGGGCCGGCACTGCCATTGGTGGCGGTCACGGTCCACACCTGCGCATGCGGATCTCCGCTGCGTCCGGTCACGGCAAACTGCAGTCCGTAGCCCGGCAGCTGGGTGGGATCGACAATGCCCCAGTAGGCAGGTTTGGCCTGCAGGTGCATGTCAAAGGGCAGTGGATAATCGGTACGCGTGACCGGGAAGCCGTCCAGCCAGGTATTGTCATCGGCCATGCCCCAGAAGGTGACCGCGCTCAGAACTCCGCGCAGACGCCGGAAGGCATCGAAGTTCTGCTTGTAGAGCCAGCCCTGCTCCGCCAGCACGGCAGGGGGAATATTGTTGCCGTAGTTGGATTTGGTGTCGCCTGCGTTGTACACGCTGACGTCCATCTCCGTCACCTGCTGGTCGATGCCCGGGAAGTGGTCGGCAACGGTGCGAATGGCATGCACCATGGCCTGGGTGGAGGGATAGTTGATGGCGTTGTGCGTCTCATGCCCAATGCCGTCGATGGGCACGCCGCGATCCCGCAGCCCGTCCACCACCTTCACCAGGCAGGCGAGTTTGGCCGGATCCGACGTGCTGTACTCGTTCAGGAACAGCTTGGTGCCGGCCGGTGCGTACTTGCGTGCCGCTCGGAAGGCAATGTCGAGGTAATGCGGCCCCAGCACCTGGTAGAACGGACCATGCTGCAGGCAGTCCGGCTGCGAGGGATCGATGGGCTCGTTGACCACATCCCAGGCATAGACCTGCGTGCCGAAGTGCTGCACCTCGTGCTGGATATGCTCCTCCATGTTCGATTGCACCAGCGCCTGATTGGCCTGGGAGTTGCTGTTGTCGCCGAAGGCATAGGTCGGCGTCTGCGCACCGGTGGACCAGATCAGGTTCTGCCCGCGCACCTTCATGTCATGGCAGACGGCCAGGCCCACTTCGGCATCGGCGTTGGTGAAGTCGAAGTTGCCGAGCGTGTTCTCCACCGAACTCCACTTCATGTCATTGCCGGAGGTGATGCTCTTGAAGTGCATGGTCAGCAACTGCTCGTGCGGACCCTGCAGGTCAGAGGTGTCAATCTCGGCGCCCATCGTGAAGTCATCCGCGTAGGTCTTGTAGATCGACGGGATGTTGGTCTGGATGGACGGCGGGGCAACATAGGTGAGCTGGAAATCGTCGATGTAGAAGGAGCTGAGATCGCTGCCCGTCGCAGGCACGGTCTGCAGATACAGAAAGGCCGAACCGGGATCATATCCGGCAGACATCGTGTAGCCCATCACATTGATCTGATGCCAGTTGCCGTCGGCCAGCACCGTCACGCCCGGATAGGCGGTGATGCTGGGATAGCTGGTCTGGCCGTTGAGCGTGGTTTGCAGGCTCATGTTCAGCACGTGGCTGGAGCCGTCGGCCTGCGCCATCCGCACCCAGACACTCAGGTTGTACACCGAGCCGACATACATCTTGTCGCTGACGCTGATCTGCGGTCCATCGTAGTTGGCCACGCGCCCGGTGGTCAGCAGGCTGTGCGTGCCGCCATGCGCCGCCAGCGTGCTGTTCTGCACGGTGGACTGGCCGGTACGCGAGCTCCATCCGTCCAGACCGCCATCCTCAAAGGTGCTGCTGATGCCGGAGTTGTCCTGCTGGCTGACGCTGACCGGAGCTGCCGTCAACTGCGAGATCGTGACGCCACTGAGGTAAAACGAGTCCGTCGCGCTGCTGGACTGCACAAACAGCACCAGACTCGACGGCGGTCCGGGCTGATCGCTGAAGCTGAACGTACCCTGCACCTTGGTCCAGACCGTATTGGAAAGCGGCCCGGAGGTGGCCGTGGTGCCAAAGAGCCCGGAGGCACTGGCGCAGTTGATCGTCTTGGTGGAGATGGTCACCGTGGGATTGGTGGCATCCGGAGCGGCCAGCAGCACATACGCCGTCACCTGATAGGTGGCTCCGGCAACCACGCCGGAGACATTCAGCAGATTCAGGCTGGGGCCCATATAGGTGGCCGTGCGGTTGTTGGTGAGCAGGGCGTGGGAATTGCCGGCCGGATCCGGCAGCGTGGGCGTCTGATTGGTCAGCGTGGCCGAGCCAAAGGGCGTCCAGCCGTCGAGTCCTCCATCGCTGAAGTTGTAACTGGCCACAGGCGTGCCGCCCGGCGGAGGAGCCGTTTCCGTGATGACCACATCGTCCAGATACATCGTCTCCGCCGCTGTGGCACCCACGAGCTGGGCATACAGCGTCAGTCCGGTTTCCGTGGCGCTTACCGTGTAGGAGCCACCGATCTGCACCCAGTTTCCAGCGGTGACCCCGGTCTTGTAGGCGCCGATGGTGTCATAACAGGCACCGCCGGAGCTGGCGCAGGCAGGATCGGAACGCCGGATGGTGAAGTTGGCGCTGGAAGCCGGAGAGCCAGCCGCAAGCTGCACATAACCGGTAATGGTGTACTGCGCACCGGCCTGCAGCAGACCGCTGACCACGATCGAAGGACCGCCAGCGCCGTTTGCTCCGGTGGTGATGGCCAGACTGCTACTGCCGGTATAGGCCGCAGCCGTGGTGAGGGTCGGCGTGGAGGCTCCGTTGAAGGAGACCCAGCCGTCGGTGGAACCGTGATCGAAATTGTAGGTGGCAACGGTCTGCGCGTGCAGAGCGGGGGTGGCCAGTCCAAAGGCCAGACCCAATCCGGCAAGGACAGGCGCAAGCCTGCCGCGCAGAAGGATGGAAAGATGTGGGGATTTCTTCCAGTGTCGTAACATGCCAATCTCCTGAAAATTGCGCAGGGAATCCCTTAGGAGTTGCGGGGGAGTCATTGCGGCACCGATTTGTGCTCGAACTAATTCGTTTTAGTAGAGCGCGAGAATCCTAGTACAGATTTTTTTCGCGTGTCAACGGATATTTTCCGAGTTACGAATTTCGATGTTTTTATCGCTAACTTTCTCGCAATCTCCGACCATAACTCCACTTCCCCGGCAATCGCTCCTGCAGGAACGCGACAAAACCAGCCCGGGCAAGGCAGGATGCCCAGGCAAGGCAGGATGCCCAGGCAAGGCCGGATGCCCAGGCAAGGCCGGATGAGTGCGGTCTCATGGCGAGGCATCCCTGCCCCAAAGCAAAGGGCCGGTCTGCAATGTATGCAGCCCGGCCTGGGAAGACGATTTCTGGCAGAAGGCGAGTCCCAGAAATCGAGTCCCAGAAACGAGTCCTTGCCCTGCTATTCCTGAGTCCTGCTATTTCTGGCGATAGGGTGGATGCCGCAGACCTACTGGCCGCTGTAGAAACCGGTGCGGGTGCGGACCGTAAGCCCCGGGCGATCAACGGTGATCTTCAGGCTGTGGTACTGGTCCGGCTTGCCGTCGAGCGGCGAGGCAAAGGCCAGGAAGTAGGATTTGTTGGCGTCTGCAGCGGCGCGGGCAATGGTCGTGGCCAGGTCGGTCTTGCCCGAGAAGGAAAACGCCACGCCGCCGGTATCGAGCGACAGCACCTGCACCGAGAAGCTGCCGACCGGAGTGTGCATCGGATCGGTGACCGGCTTCAGATACATGGCGTAGCTCTCCCATTCGACGGTGCGCTCATCGGCCGTGCGCGCCGACTCCAGCGAATAGAGGGTGACCCGGGCATGGCGCGAGGCCGAAACCAGTGCCGTGAGCGTGGTGAAGAATGTCTGCTCCTGCTTGCGGTCGGCAAAGCTCTGGGTGTTCATCATCAGCGGCCAGCCACGGCCGATCCACAGAACCAGCTTGTGGCCGGGCAGCGTGGCCTCATGCCCCAGAAACGCGCCGATGGCGTTCAGTGAGGCCTGAAGGCGATCCGTGTAGTTGTAGAAGCCTTCAATCTTGAGATAGGGCCGCTCGGCACCGGGTGTTCCGTGAAGCTGCTGGTAGAGCTGATTGCCGTCCGTGGAGGGTCCGGCGGCCAGCACCAGCCCCTTGCCGTCAAAGTGATAGATGGAGACCGGCGTGTTCAGCTTGCCGCCGTTGGCACGCAGAAAATCCTCGGCGCACTGGCGGATGTAGGCAATGCGGATATCCGGGGTGTTCACGTTGTCCAGAACAATATCGACGGCATCGGGCGGAGTGGGCTTGGCCGTGGCCGGGCGGGCGACGTTGGGCGTCTGGAAGGCAAGAATCTTCCGCGGCGTGCCATTGTCGAGCACGGTGAAGTCGCTGGCCTGCAGATCCGTGACGCGGTCGCCGTTGGCATCGGTGACGATCAGGTCGGTGGCAACGATCTGGGCAGCGGGCTTGGCGGCAGGCTTGGATGCAGGCGTGGCCGGCGACTGGGCCAGCAGAGACGATGCGGCCAGCAGCAGTGCAGGCGCAAGAAGCCGGGGTGAGGCAACGGACATGGGACTCCTCCAGAACATGGGCAGCGCGGCCGCGACGCAGAAACGGGATACGGACACAGGTACGGAAATCCGGCGCAGGCGCTGCCAGTCTATGGCATGAGAGTTGCTGCAGGGCAAGCGAGTTGTCCACCGGGGAAAGAAAAAGAAGAAAATAAGCAGAGAGTTTTGACAACGGCAACACGCACCGAAGGAGGATGAGGATGGCCATGCAGGCTGGCGGCGAAGGAGATGTACTGCTGGTGGTGGATGTGCAGCGGGATTTCTGTGCTGGCGGAGCGCTGGCCGTGCCGGATGGGGATGCGGTGGTGGCGCCGATCAATCAGTTGATGAAGCATTTCCGGCACGTGGTGGTGACGCAGGACTGGCATCCGGCCGATCACAGCTCGTTTGCCGTGCAGCACCCGGGCAGGCAGGCACTTGAGGTGGTGGAGACGCCCTACGGAAAGCAGCAGCTTTGGCCGGTGCACTGCGTTCAGGGCACACCGGGGGCGGAGTTTCATCCCGATCTGCACTGGGACCGGGCGGAACTCATTGTGCGCAAAGGCTTTCGGCGGGAGATCGACTCGTATTCGGCATTTCTGGAAAATGACCGGACAACGCCGACCGGACTTGCCGGATATCTGCGCGAACGCGGGCTCGTGCGGATCTTTCTGGCCGGACTGGCGCTGGATTATTGCGTGGGCTTTTCCGCCCTGGACGCGCGCGCCCTGGGCCTGGAAGCGTGGGTGATTGCCGATGCCACCCGCGCGGTGGGCGTGGGCGAATCCCAGACGGCGATGGAGTTGCGCCTGGCAGCCCTGCAGGTGGGTACCGTGACTGCAGGCGAGTTCATGCGATAAAGGGCATCCGGGACGCACGAGTCCGCGTCCAAGTAGAATAGGAAGTGCGGATGCGGCGCGGTTGGGGCTGATTCGCAATGGAGAGATGGCAATGGGACTGATGAGGACGTCAAACCCGGCACTGAGTGAACGCCAGTTTCGCGGCGATGGAGGGTATCCGGGTGGGTATCCGATGCAGCTCGGCGAAACCATGACCCTGAACGGGACGGTGAACAAGACCGGCATCCTGCTGGTTTGCGCCATGGTGACCGCGTACTGGACCTGGGAGCAGTTTCTGGCGTCGGGAAATCCCGCCTCCGTTGGCGGCTGGATGATGCTGGGCCTGATCGGCGGCCTGGTGATGGCGATGGTGACCATCTTCAAGAAGGAGTGGGCCGGAGTGACGGCGCCCGCCTATGCGCTCTGCGAGGGACTGGTGCTGGGCGGCATGTCGGCAATGTTTGAGCTGCGCTGGCCTGGAATCGCGATTGAAGCCGTGAGCCTGACCTTCGGCGTGCTGCTGGTGCTGCTGCTGGCCTATCGCTCCGGGCTGATCCGGGTGACGAACAAGATGCGGCTCGGCATCGTGGCCGCCACCGGCGCCATCATGCTCTTCTACCTGGCCGAGATGGTGATGGGCTTCTTTGGCATGCACCTGACGGCGCTGAATGGCTCCGGGCCGCTCAGCATCGGCATCAGCGTGATCATCGTGGGCGTGGCCGCCATGAACCTGGTGCTGGACTTCGACATGATCGAGACCGGGGTACGCATGGGCGCACCCAAGTACATGGAGTGGTACGGAGCCTTTGGCCTGATGGTGACCCTCGTCTGGCTCTATATGGAGATGCTGCGGTTGCTTTCCAAGCTGAACAGCCGGCGATAGACGCCTGCTGCACTCCTGCCGGATTGCAGGCAAAGCCCCTCCGAAGGACGGAGGGGCTTTGCTTTTGGAGGTGCGAAGATTGGAATTCCCTGATTTTCGCTTTTTATTCTAGTTTTAGCCCCTGCTTTGCTGCTAGAATTCCGATGAATCGCAAACAATTTTCCGAGCCGTATGCGCCGCACGGGCGCGAGTTTGGAAGTTGCAGAACCGGACAGGAGACCCCCCAATGGCGGCAGCCGATGATCGTGCACGGGCAGTAGAGAATGCGTTATCGCAGATTGAGAAGCAGTTTGGAAAAGGCTCGGTGATGCGTCTGGGCGCGCGGGAAGCGATTGTGCCGATCTCGGTGATCTCGACCGGATCGATCAGCTTTGACGCGGCGCTGGGTGTGGGCGGCGTGCCGCGCGGACGCGTGATCGAGATCTTTGGACCGGAGAGCTCGGGCAAGACCACCCTTACGCTGCAAATCATCGCCGAGGCCCAGAAGGCCGGTGGGCTGGCGGCGTTTGTGGATGCCGAGCATGCGCTGGACCCGGTCTATGCCAAGAAGCTGGGCGTGGACACGGACAACCTGCTGATCTCGCAG